>CAZXKR010000141.1:0-3213 GCA_964641305.1 uncultured Puniceicoccaceae bacterium
ATTCTTTTATTACAGAGAAAACAAAACCTCACTTAATCAAAATCGATGTCGAGGGTCACGAGAACGAAGTCTTGCGCGGCGGGAAAAATTGCCTAAAAAACAACAAACCCCTCCTCATCATGGAGTCATTTCCCCCGAAGCAAGAACAGGCAATAAACTTCCTCAATGATTTTGGTTACTCGGTTTGGGATGCGGAAAGAAATGAATCCGTTGGAACTAGTACAAACAACCTATTCGCTTGGCACCCGAATGGTCCTCTCGCTGAATCGATAATTCGCAAAATCCTAGAATCGTGATTTCGTCTAGAGTTCATGTTTCACTAATTGTGCCTTGTAAGAACGAAGCGGGCAACATTGGACGCTGCTTGAACTCGGTACCATGGGTCGACGAAACTTTCGTGGTCGATTCTCAAAGTGCAGATCGTACTGGTGAGATTGCTGAAAATCTTGGAGCAAAAGTAGTTCAGTTTCACTATGAAGGCGGATGGCCAAAGAAAAAGAACTGGGCATTGGAGAATCTCCCTTTTTCACATGAATGGGTTCTTATTCTTGATGCAGACGAATGCCTGCCTCCTGAAGCCGAAGAAGAAATTCGTGAGATCGTACAAAATCCACAAGATCCCAATGTGGGTTACTGGATCAACCGACGTTATTTCTTCATGGGGCGTCCACTGCGACATGCTTACTTCCCGAACTGGAACCTAAGGTTGTTCAAACACAGACTGGGAAGATACGAGAAAATCACCGAAGACGATACAGGCAGCGGGGATCATGAAATCCACGAGCACATTGTGGTGAAAGGGACAACAGGTAAACTTCGATCCATCATGGATCATTACGCTTTTCCTACAATTGAGAGTTTCGTAGAAAAGCATAATCGCTATTCGAATTGGGAAGCTGTGGTCGAAAGCACATGCAAGGACGATCCACATTCACTCCAGAACGATCAGGTGAAGGGCAAAAGGCGTTTGCGAAGGATTTTTAGAATGCTACCTTTTCGCCCGACATTACGTTTTCTATATGTATATCTCTGGCAAAAAGGATTTTTAGACGGATGGAGAGGTTATGTTTTCGCACGCCTCCACGGGCAGTATGAATTCCTATCCGTAGTCAAAGCTCAAGAATACTTAAAAAGGAAGAGAGAGTCGAGGTAGAGTTCTATCGGACTTGGATAGTTTACGACCATTCTCATCCGTCATTACTTCACAGTGATAAAATGCTGGAGAAGTTTCCCCTAAAGCTGAAAATATAAGGTTCTGCCTTGCTGATGATTTCAGTAGGTCTAAACCACGCACAATTTCGGTAATGCACATATTAATTTCATCGATAACAGTTGCTAGTTCGTATGATGGATACCCATTTTTTCGCCAAATTAGAAAATCGGAAAAGTCCTCACCTACTTTAAATTTCTGTACGCCTAAATTTTCATCGATGAATGAAATTTCTTCAGATACAGCGGTACGAAATCTCCAATTTTCATTACCTGGTTCTTCGGGTAGTCGTAATTCCATTTCTTTGGGTCGTAGTTGAGGTGGAAAAAGAAATTCCTCGCCATCAATTGATTTTTGATTGAAGGCTTTTATCTCACTTCTCGAACAATTGCATGGATATATCAAACCTGTATCTCTTAGTTTCTGCCATGCCGCGAGATAATGTTCATGCCTTTCACTTTGGTTGTACGGTCCATAAGTTCCACCGATGTCGGGTCCTTCATCCCAATCCAATCCCAATCTCCTGAGATCCTCGATCGCAGCTCTTGCGAATTCAGGTCGACATCGATCAGCATCAAGGTCGTCGTTTCGAAAGACTAATGAACCTCCAGCGTCTCGTGCCCGTTGCCATGCTACTCGAAAGGTACGAGCATGACCTTCATGGAGATAGCCTGAAGGCGTGGGTGCGATTCTTCCTCGATATTTAGGATTATGCTTGTGCTTAAGGGTTACTTCCATTTTGGGTCATCCGAGTTATTTGTTAAATAACCTACCCTGCCCCTTTACAAAGACAAAAATATGAATTTTGCCACAATTGGTCTTAGCGATAAGATTGTTCAAACCGTTGCCGATCGAGGTTATGAAGAACCTACCCCTATTCAATTGGACGCAATTCCAATTATTTTAGAGGGTCGTGACCTAGTAGGTTCCGCACAGACCGGAACTGGTAAAACTGCAGCCTTTGCCTTGCCGGCCTTGCATCGTTTGGGCAAACACGGTGCTTGTCGTGTATTGGCTTTAGCCCCAACTCGAGAACTTGCCATTCAAATTGAAGAGAACTTTAGGAATTACGGGCACAACTTGGGTTTGAATATGGCGTTGCTGTACGGTGGCGTCAAATATGGCAAACAACTCGATCAACTTGGTGCAGGTCCCGATATCGTCGTCGCTACGCCGGGTCGCCTTCTAGATCACATTGGACAAGGGAACTTGAGCCTAAAGAATATAGAGATATTAATTCTCGATGAAGTAGACCGCATGCTGGACATGGGTTTCATCGAAGATGTAACTAAGATTATCCAAAAGACACCACGCACGAGACAAACCCTACTTTTTTCAGCAACAATACCCGATGCAGTTCGCAGGTTAGCCGACTGGGCTCTAAAAGATCCCGCCGTAATCAAGATTGACATCAACATTTCAGCGGCCGAAACGGTTAGGCACGCACTCTATCCTGTACCCGCCATTCAAAAGTTCGATCTACTGGTAGCTCTTCTAAAAACCATAAACTTCGACAGTTTGATCATCTTTTTTCAAACGAGAAGAGGAACCGACCGAATTAGCAGGTGGCTTCAGGAGCATGGTCGAGAAGTAAGCGTGCTTCATTCCGACATGCGTCAAAACGAAAGGATGAAAGCCTTGCAGGACTTTAAGACGGGGAAGGTGAAAATTTTATCAGCAACCGACGTAGCCTCAAGAGGTCTCGATATTTCGAATGTAACGCATGTCATTAATTATGACGTACCCCAGCATTCGGAAGACTATGTGCATCGGATCGGTAGAACCGGGCGAGCAAAAACCGAAGGCGAAGCATTTACATTATTTGCTCCCGACGACTTAGCAAGAGTTGATGCCATCGAACGATTACTAGGCAACCCATTGCCTAGGGAAGAACTCAAAGGATTCTCGTACCGCGAAACTCCATCTGAGATGCTACCTTCATCGACCCCGGTTTCTCGCAAACGTAATCGTGGTTTCGGAAACAGTGGCGGTTTCGGAGCAAG
>CAZXKR010000141.1:3313-4928 GCA_964641305.1 uncultured Puniceicoccaceae bacterium
GCCACTTGCGCCAACTGCGGATCGCACATCGGTCATGTGTTCCCGGACGGACCTCCTCCAACAGGTCTTCGTTACTGCATCAATTCTGCTTCACTGAAATTGGAACCGACAACTCGAACAACCTAACGAACATCTAACCTTAAAACATCAAAAAGGCCGCCCATGCGGCCTTTTTTTATGCAGTACGAAAAAAAGAGTTAGCGAAACGCCTTTAGGGGATTTTTCGGTTTAGCGATCTCCACAACCTTACGAACGGGTTTCTCCACCAAGTCCACCGTTGCATCCGTAACAATTTTCACAGGTTTAAGCGTCAGGTCAACGGCGAGCTTCACCGGCTTGGTCACGAACTTTGCACAAGAAGCGGAAAAAAGTAATAATAGAATAAGAAGAAATCTCAAAACATCCTTGCCCACAACTACTTTACTAACACAAGGTGACCTTTTTTGAAACTGGAAAAAGATTCTAATTCATCCCTATGCCAAAAGAACTGATATTTATACTTCCAATTATAGCCGGAGGCATAGGTTGGTTGACCAACTTTCTCGCGGTCAAGATGCTCTTCCATCCTCGAAAAGAAATAAATGCCCTGGGTCTGATTCGGATTCAGGGGGTCTTCCCAAAGCGACAGGCAGCGCTTGCCGAAAAACTTGGGGAAATCGTCTCGGAACAACTATTTTCAATTTCAGATGTAACAAGCAAACTCCGTGAGGTAGCGGGAAGCGATGAGATAGCAAACATAGCGGCCAAACGCATCGAAAAAACAATCAGCGAAAAACTGTTAAAGGCATTCCCCATGCTCTCAATGTTCCTGAATGATGAGATGATAACCAAGGTGAGCGGTCTGTTTCTTTCCGAACTGAAGGGTTTGCTAACCGAAGCTTCGGATGAGATCGCAAAAAAGCTTGAAAGCGAAATTGACGTAAAGGCAACGGTGCGTGAAAAAGTGGAAAGCTTTTCCAGCGACAAATTGGAGGAGATGCTCTTCTCCATCATGAAAAAAGAATTTCGATTTATTGAGATTGTGGGAGGAGTTCTTGGTTTCTTGATCGGGTTATTACAATTATTGATCACATGGCCGTACTTAGTAGGATGATTCCACTTCCATCGACTTATTCACTTATAGATAAAATATGTACTTCGAGGGCATAATAGATTCGCTTGCCATAAGCCTGGATTGGGAAACCGCTCAATCCTTTCTGGATGATCCTTCCGTTAGGTTGCAACTGCTGTTGATGGCAGGATTGATCTGCGTTACCTTCATTGCCACTCGCCTAACAAAATGGCGGATTCATCCTCTAGCGGAGAATCCGGACTCCCCGCCTTTGTGGCGAAAGATCTGGGCGGCACTGGAGCGAATGGTTGCTCCGCTATTCCTTCTTTCGCTTTGCTTGCTCACAGTAATTGTTTTTTACGAATACCATTCGCCAACTCGTGACCTTATTCGGCCCTTCACCAGCGTTGCCGGAGCTTGGGGGATTTTTCGGCTTGTTTCAGGTTTCATAAAAAGTCGGGCGTGGCTGCGATTGGTAGCCGTAGTCGCTTTCGGAGTTGCCGCCCTGCACAGTTTCGGACTGTTGGGAGCAACTGTAGACTTGCTGAGAAAACTGGGTTTCAG
>CAZXKR010000142.1:0-4849 GCA_964641305.1 uncultured Puniceicoccaceae bacterium
TCGCGGGTTTGGCTTCGGGATCTTCGATTTCAAGGATGAAGCGGCCAGGGTACGATTTGATGCGCACGGCCAGTTTGCGTTCCAAAATGGGTCCGATGGCGGGGAGCATCCCTTTCCATTGATCGGCGGGCCAGTAAAGGCGCGCGAGTTTGGCGAACCCTTCCCCATTTACATAGAGGTCTACGTCTCCGGATTTTCCGAGGTGCTTGGCAAGCGGCTTGGGCAAACTATCGGTCGGCTTTTCCAAAAGTGATTTGGCAACTTCCTCCACGCGGTCCGACGGATCAATCGGATTTCCGGGTGAGGGAGCCACGCCGACGAAGGCTATGACTTGCCCCTTGATGGCTAGACCGATTGACTTGCCTGTGGCGACGTAGGCGACGAACCCTTTGTCCTTGCGCATCCGCAAATTAGCCTTCTTCGCGATGGAGGCGAGACTGGCTGCCACCTTTTTCTTGTCTTTGGCGAAAAATAATGCGCCGAACGCAAGGTTGTCCTCCTTGGCATGCCCGCCGCGTAGAAAAAGACGAGCGGGAACCTTCAGGTTTAGGCCTGTGGCATTTGGGTCTTCGAGGATGGGCGCAACCTCGGGCAGAAGCCTTTCAGCCCAATTCAGAATAGGTTTCCACTCGTCGGTGTTTGCGTAATCCGATTTTTCGAGGATGTTTCCCAAACGGACGGAGGCCACTACGTAGGCGTCCTCAGGAATCCATTTGGCCGTGCCTTGGAGAGCGGCAACTGCGTGAGAGCAGGTGCAGGTCAAGGCTAGGGCCATCCACAAAGGCCTGATTTTTGATGTTCGGATTTGGTCGTCGTATTGTTTGTGCATGTGATTTCTAACTCTTCAAGTTAACCGGCGTTGCGGTGGGGTCAAATTTTCTTTCGAGGTTGCGTTTTCGTTTTTGGGAGGAAAAAAACGAAAGGATGTTCACGGGTATCGTCGAAAACATGGGCGTCGTTACTTCCTTTGCCGAGGAGGAGGAAGCTTGGCGCTTGGCGCTTGAATTACCCTTCCTCGATGGTGGCGGATTGAAGCCCGGTGATAGCTTGGCGATAGACGGTTGCTGCCTGACGGTTGCGGAGCTGAGCGGACAGAACGCTTCCTTCGATCTGTTGGAAGAAACCCTCTCGCGAACCACTTTCGGTAGCCTTGCCGCAGGCGACAAAGTGAATCTTGAACGTTCCTTGGCTGCGGATGGGCGACTGGGCGGGCATTTCGTGACCGGGCATGTGGACGCCACGGGCGAGGTGAAGGTCTTTGAGGAGAGAGGAAAGAATATTTACCTTCAAGTTCTCGTGCCTGAAGAGTTTTCGCACTTATTGGTGGACAAGGGAAGCATAGCGGTGGACGGATGTTCGCTCACGGTTTGTGACGTACAGCAAGACCTGTTTGCCGTTTGGCTGATACCGCACACGCTTTCACTGACCTCCCTTGAATCACTCAAGGCGGGTGATCTCGTGAACTTGGAGTTCGATCTCTTGGCCAAGTACGTGGAGCGTATTTCGAGCCGTGGTCAATAGTTAGTGGATGGGAGCGCGATGACAATGGACTTGGAGGATGGAGCGAGAGCGGTGCTGGAAGAGTTGAAGCGGCAACGGCAAGAAGGCGTGGATGCAGTCTACTTGGAGCAAGAAACGATAGACGGTCTGCGGACGGCCATGGGGTCGATGGAGGCAAAAGTTTCTTCCGCCGTAGTCCCGGAAGCGAAGCCGGAACCCAAGCCTGCACCGAAATCTGCACCCAAACCTGCACCGAAACCTGCTCCTGCACAGCCCGTTCCGAGCAATCCGGCGCCTCCCGTCGAAGTGGCTGAAGTGAAACCGAAGCCAATTGCAAAACCCGTTCGGAAAGCGGAACCCGCGGGACCTTCCGTTTTGCCGTCTCCCCCCGAGGTGAACTTGCCGGACGGCGACCCGGAGAGTCGCATGTCTTGGCTTCGCGACTTGGTGATGGCTTGTCCCACCTGTAACGCCAACCTGAATCCGGGAGCCAAGGTTGTGTTCGGGGTAGGCAAGCCGGACGCCGACGTCTTTTTTTGCGGCGAAGCTCCCGGAAATGACGAGGAGATGAAGGGCGAGCCCTTCGTCGGCGCTGCAGGTCAATTGCTGGACAAGATAGTTTCCGCGACTGGCTTGACCCGCGATGGAGTCTATATCGGCAATGTCATGAATTGGCGACCACAGCACGATCAAGCCTTTGGCAATCGCCCACCCACGGAAGAGGAAACGAATTTTTGCCTTCCCTACCTAAAGGCCCAGTTGGAAGTTGTGAAACCAAAGGTGATCGTGGCCCTTGGCCGTACTGCTGCCAATGCCCTAATACAGCCCGATTCCGAGGTCAAGATGGGAGACATCCGAGGCCGATGGTGGGAATTCGAGGGTGTGCCGGTGATGGTCACTTATCATCCGTCCTATCTCCTCCACAATCCCAGCATGTTGGCCAAACGGAAGGTGTGGGAAGATTTCTTGTTGGTGATGGAGAGGTTGGAAATGTCTATTTCCGAGAAGCAGCGAGGCTTTTTCCAGTAAGAAGGCATTGGCGGGATGAAGGTGCTACTGGTTTTGGCAGGTGAACCGCCCGATGAATCTCTTCTTGAATGGCGAGCCGAGGAAGCCGATTTCGTCATTGCCGTCGACGGCGGGATGAACGCCTTGATCCATGCCGGCATTCAGCCCGATTTGCTGGTGGGGGATTTTGATTCCTTTGAACCTTCGGCTTCAGGTTCCATCTCTTGCAAAGTCATTCGCGAGGAGGATCAAGATTCGACGGATTTGGAGAAAGCCCTTCGTCACCTGCCCGGAGATGAAGTGCCCGATGAAATCGTTCTTCTCGGGGCCACGGGCGGACGATCCGATCATTTCTTGACCAATCTTTTGGTGGCTTCCACCTTACCGGAGGCAAGCAAGGTCGCTCTCGATGCCACTGATGAAATTATTCAACGGGCAACGCCGGCCTGTTCGGTTTCACTGATCGGGATGAGTGGTAAAATAGTCAGCCTCTTGCCCCTGAGTAGTTGTGAGGGAGTCGCTACGGAAGGGTTGCGCTGGGAACTTGCGGATGCCGCGATGGGGCCCGGTGTCCTGCTTGGGCAAAGCAACGAAGCGGTTTCCGAAAAAGTCTCCGTCAGCCTTCGAGCGGGCAACCTGTTCGTGATTACCCCGAAGATTTAGCGGAGTCGAGGATCGGCACGATGACTTCCCTCACTCGGGTTCGGCCACTCGGTAGAGGAATTTCTTTCCGCGTAGAATGATGGAGTCGCCGACGATGGCAGCCGAGGCGTTGAAGGAGTCGTCGAGCCGGTTGAGGGCGAGTGTTTCGGGGGTTTCCTCGGCGGACAGAACGAGGGTGGCGCCTTGCTGGTCGGTCAGGTAGATGCGACCTGCGGCGGCCACGGGCGAGGCGTAAAGGTTGAGGATGCCGGGAAGCCGAAAGGGTCCGCTCGGCTCTTCTCCCGTTGTCCCTTCGAGACGAGTGAGAATCGCTTGGTAGTGGCGAAGGAAGTACAGGTGTTTTTGATAATAGAGAGGGGAGGGTACGTAAGGCGTGCGGCGTCGAAGGGTCCAGAGAACGTGATCGGTGCCGGCGAGATCGCCTTTGGCTCCCTTTAGGCTGAGGGCGAGCATGGACTGGATTTCGTAGCTGCTTCCTGCGTAGAGGACACTTTCCGCATAGACGGGTGTGGCCACGACGTTGTTGGACAATCCGCTGCAATGCCAGACGACCTCGCCCGTGGCCAGATCGTAGCCGCGAATGGCGGAGGTTCCGCTGATGATGGCCTGATGCTTGCCGTCCACCTTGGCGATAATCGGGGAGGCCCATGAGGTGGGCTCGTCACGAGCTTGCCGCCATCGTTCCTTGCCCGTGCTCTTGTCTAGGGCGACCACGAAGGAATCCCCTTCGTGGTCCCAGTTTACGATTAGGGTGTCGCCGAAAAGGGCGGGGGATGCGCCTTCGCCGTGACCGTGCTTGACGAGCATGTCTCCCAAATCCTTTTCCCAAAGAACGGTGCCGTTGTAGTCGAGAGCATAGAGGCCGCTTGAGCCGAAAAACGCGTAGATGCTCTGACCGTCGGTAACGGGCGAGTGTGAGGCCCAGGTGGCGGATTCATGGGTGCTTTGGTGAGGCTGTGCGTCACGCACGGTTTTTTGCCAAAGTACGGAACCGTCCAGCAAGTCGAGGCAAACTACGAGAAATCGTAGTTTTCGCTTGGGATCGAGGTTGTTGTGGGCGCCTTTGGGTTGCTCGGGGACGGGCAGCTCTTTTCCGTGGGCCGAGGTTCCCGTGAGGAAAATTCGATCTCCCCAGATTACCGGCGTGGAGTGTCCTTGGCAGGGCAGGGGCGTCTTCCAGCGAACGTTTTTTGTTTCGTTCCAGTCTACGGGCGGATTGCCGTGGGGAGCTTCACCCGTGGCGAGAGGACCACGCCATTGTGGCCAATGGGAAAGTGCGGCGGTACTGGATTTCGTGGCCTCGCTTTCGACAGTTCCTTGATTTTCCGAAACAAGTGTTTCTAGAACCTTGCTGTTGCCGCAAGCAGCGCAGGTCAAAAAAGAAGAGAGCAGGATGCCGAGGGCAACCTTCATCGCCGAAGGTCTAGGCATACGAGGTCGCCCCGAGAGTTGCGAAGGTACAGGTAGCCGTTGGCCAATACGGGACTCGTCCAGCAGCGCCCGCCGATGACCTGCTCGCGGGCAATCGGCTTGAAACCTGTTGGCGAGACTGGAGCGATAGCCGCTTCACCTCTCTGTCCGAGGGCGATTATTCGGTTGTCCGCCACGATTAGGGAGCCTACCTGCAAGTTGCTTTTGTCGCGCCATTGCTCCTCGCCGGTCGAGAAATTGATGCAGA
>CAZXKR010000143.1:0-4839 GCA_964641305.1 uncultured Puniceicoccaceae bacterium
ACCAAGTAAACGACATGAGGGTCATGAGCGCATTATCCATCATCGTTTCCTCTTTGTGGATGGTGGGAGTCAGTCTGTTTCATGGTTAGCCATTTTCCGAGCACGACCTTCTGCTGGTTCCCCCCCGAAAGGTAGCGAACGACCTGATCATCACTCGGAGTTTTCACCCGCATGCTCTTGATCATTTCAGCGGTGACGTCGAGTTCCTTGGCGAAATCGAGAAAGCCCCATTTTTTTTGATCTCTGCGAAGGGCAGCGAGGCTCATGTTTTCTCGTACGCTCATGTCTATGACGAGCCCCTGTTGCTTACGATCCTCGGGCGCCAACGCCAAGCCTCCCCGAATCGCATCGAGAGGAGAATTGATCTCCGATGGTTGTCCCTTGATTGAGATGGAACCGCCCAAAGCGGGTGTGACGCCGAACAAGGTTGCCAGCATCTCCGTGCGCCCTGCCCCCACCAAGCCTGCCACACCCACGACTTCGCCTGCTCGCAGAGTAAAATCTATGGCATGCTCGGGATGCTCGGGAGTTCGCAAACCCTTTACCTCAAGAACAACCTCACCGGGTTCCCGTTGCTTGTGATCGTAATATTGGGAAAGTTCCCGCCCCACCATAAGGCGTACCATGGAATCGTGATTGATTTCTTCTCGGCTTAGCTCACCGGCGTTTTCGCCATCGCGAAGAACGGTAACGTGATCGGCCAACTCCTTGACTTCCCCGAGTCGGTGAGAAATATAGATCACGCTGACACCTCGCTTGCGCAAATCCTTAATCACTTCGAACAGGTATTCCGTTTCAGCCTGCGAGAGACTGGATGTGGGTTCGTCCATGATAAGGACGCGAGCATCGATGGATAACGCCTTCGCGATCTCCACCATTTGCTGCCGCCCGATCGTGAGATCTTCGACCAAGGTCGTCGGGTCCAAGTCGAGACCAACCATTTGCAGATATTTCTTCGACTCCTCGTTGATACGGGCATCATCGATCAAACCGCCTTTCAAAAGTTCACGACCGAGGAAAACGTTTGCTCCTACGCTCAAATTGGTGGCCAAGTTGAGTTCTTGATGGATCAAGGCGATACCATGATCGAGGGCTTCTCGGGTGGTATTGATCGAAACGGTCTCGCCATCCATTTGTATTTCACCATCGTCGGGAGGCTGAACACCGGCCAGAATCTTCATCAAGGTACTCTTGCCGGCTCCATTCTCACCGATGAGACCGAGCACTTGACTCTGCCCGAGGGCGAGGTCAACGCCATTGAGGGCACGGACGCCGGGAAAGCTCTTGCCAATCCCCCGAACTGTGAGCAACGGGGAAACCGGGGAAACTTCACTCATCCGAAACTAACGGAAAACGTCAATGCGACTACTCCTTGCCCAAACGCTTCTTGAGGGTGGTCCAAAACTCGTCCACATTGGCCTTCTCAATACTTTGGGCGGGAACGCTGATAAACTTGTCCTCGGCTAATGCGACTCCTCCGGACTCACGTTTCTTCCCGATTAGACCGTCAATCAGTCCTTGGCGACGGAGTTTGGCGTTATCCTGTTCCATGCGACCAACGAAAATCATCAGTTTGCCGCCGTTAGGGAGTGCTTTTTTCACAAGCTCGGCGCACATGAGTCCGGCATCGTAGTTGTCCACGCCTATGTAGCAGAGACGATTTGACTCCGGGGCATCGGAATCATGTGTCACGAGATTAGTTTCGGCAGCAACCTGATTGAGGAGTTCCGTCTGGTTCTTGGCATCGATTGGACTAACGGCAATTCCGTCTACCTTTCGAGTAACGAGATCCTCGATCTTGTCCTTCTGGTCGGTTATTCCACCTGAAGGCATAACGACGTCGACTTCGACCGAAAAATCAGCCTGAGCCTGAAGAGCGCCCTTGGCGGCAATATCCCAAAAGGGTGCGACTCCATTAGTGACGAAGGCGAGCTTAGCTGGATTTTCACCCTTGTGGAGCTTGGCTAGGTATTCCATGGATTTATAGCCATACATGTATGGATCTTGGGCAATTGTTCCCTGAACTTGATCGTCTTGAATCCCTTTAAGGGTTCGGTCGTTTTCGTCGAAAGCAACCACCTTGACTTGACCAAGCTTGTTGGCTTGCTCGAGAACTTCGAGAATAAGGGGCGGATTGTATTCGAATAGACCGACCATACAGTCGATATCGGGATAACGTGACAAAGTATCTTCGACGTTTGCCTTGGCCTTGGCCCGATCAAACTGATCGGTGAGGGTGCCGAGGATGGTGAATCCATTGCCTTCGATAACAGCAGAGGGATCTTCGCCCTTGCCACCGCCACAACCGACGAGAAGAGCTAGTAAACCGGTCACGACTGCAAAAAGCGAGACACGGACAAAGTATTGATTGTTTTGGAACTTCATAATTCTGAGGTTTTTCAGGTTTTGTGAGTTAGGTTTGGATTCAAAAGTAAATATTTCACCATGGCGTGCGTCCACCATTAACGCAAAGAGTTTGGCCGGTAAGGAAGCTTGCCTCCTCGGAAGCGAAAAAGGCCACGGAATCGCCCACGTCTGCGGGTGTACCCCAACGCCCCATGGGAATCGTCTCGAAATATGCGTTCTTGGCTTCCTGTGGATCGTTGGCGTGGCGCTCGGTAGGAATCCAGCCGGGAGCCACAGTATTCACGGTAATGCCAAAGGGAGCGAGCTCCGAAGCCATGCTCCGACTCCAACCGATCTGGCCGCCCTTGGCCGCGACGTAGGCACTGAAATTAGGCACGCTGCAATGAAAGACTTCACTAGTTACGTTTACGATGCGCCCCCACCCCTGGCTCTTCATTCCCGGCAAGGCGGCCTTGGCCAACATGTAAGGCCCCATAACGAAGAACTCATACATTTGACGATAGAAGTCGGCATCGTATTCCTCGATCGGTTTTTGCGGTTGATCTGGAGTGGCATTGGGAACCACGACGTCGACAGTGCCCAGTTTTTCGGAAGCGGAACGAACCATGGCCTCGACCTGCTCGGGGTCGGAAGCGTCGGCCCGTACCAGCATGGCATGGACACCGTTATCGCTCAACGCTCCCATAGCCGAATCGGCCGATGCACGATCATTCAAATAGTTGACTACTACTTTCGCACCCGCTTTCCCCAAAGATAGAGCGATGCCATGCCCGAGACCACGGCTACTGCCGGTAACCAAGGCTACGCGTCCGTTCAATGAAAGTGGCATGGGGAAAGTAGTACAGGAAAGAAAGGATTGTTTTCGTGAAAATCGGAGTAAGTGGCAATCTTTGATTTACTTGTCTATGGACAAAAAGAAAGGGCAGGATCTAGTTTTGAAAAAAAGTGACTTCAGTAGAATGGCATTTGAAATATCAATCTCATTTTAAATATCAACATTTTTTAGGGCAACACATTTAAAATTTCAGAAAAAAAATTTCGATAGGTAGTTGTAAGAACCAAATGTTAGGCCCAAGGGGATTCAAAATAGTGAAGATGAAAGTATTCGGAGGCTTGATATGGAAAGGAAACAAGCACAATCAGACCTGAACGGGTTCGGCCAGGCTCATGCCGGCATCGCAGGCAAGAACTTGACCGGTCACGAGGTCGGATCCCTCGACTAGAGATAGAATTGCAGTGGCCACGTCCTCCGGCGTACAAACCGCGCCAAGCGGCATGGCTTTTTCAAAGGCGGCCTTGGTGGTTTCGTATCGTTCCGCCAGCCCCTCCTCCAACCAACGTCCCGTAATGAAACCGGGAGCCACCGCGTTGACTCGAATACGATCAGGAGCCAAGGTGCGAGCCAAAGCCACCGTCATATTGTGCAAGGCGGCCTTGCTGGCGGCGTAGGGTATGCAACTACCGGTAGCTTTGAGACCGGCGATGGATCCGACGTTGACGATTTCAGCTCCGTCCGTCCCACAGGCGTCTCGCATCACCTTGGCCGCAGCCCGAGCGCAATGGAAAGCACCCACTACGTTCACTTGGTAGAGCCGTTGCCAGACGTCGTCGCCTACAGCATCGAGATCATCAAAAGAAATAAATTCGGTAGTGCCCGCATTATTGACGAGGAGATCGAGCCGGCCAAATTTCTCGACAGTAGCCTCGACCAAGGCATGAGCCTCATTGTCTATGGCAATGTCGGCCTGAAAGGCAAAAGCCTCGCCACCGGCGTCCTCGATGGAAGTGACCACTTCGGCAGCCTCTTCGCCGGAACGACGGTAGTTGACAGCCACTCGACACCCTCTTTCGGCGAGAAGAACAGCGGTAACCGCTCCCACACCGGTGCCCGCTCCCGTAACCAAGGCAACTTTTTCATCAAGCTTCATGACTTAAAGGCTCCTTCCTTATTGGCCGCCCAAAGCAGCCACCCACTCCTCTTCCTTGAAACCAATCAATGCCACCTCTTCCGAAATCAGAAAGGGCCGCTTGATCAAATTTCCTCTAGAGGCAAGCATTTCAAGAGCTTGGTCAACCGAAAGATCGGGCAAACGGTCCTTCACGGCTGGATCTCGGTAATCCTTGCTCGACGTATTGAAGAGTTTTTTCAATTCACCATTCTTTGCTTTTAGCATTTTCTTCAAGGCGGTCTTGCTCGGAGGATTGTCCCGTATAGGAACCTTGACGTACTTCAACTCATTCAGATCGAGCCATTTGAGAGCCTTTCGGCAGGTGCCGCATTTGTCATAGAGATAAACTTTCATGAAATCTTTTGGTCGAATAATCGTGCAAATTACAGAAAAAAAACGAAACTGACTCTCCCTTGTGTCAAACCGCAACCCAAAACGCCATGATCGCCACCTACCTAGGCCGCCTTTCTCAAATCTCCGCCATCGGAGCTTTTGGAATTTTACTAATGACATCCTGTGACCT
>CAZXKR010000144.1:0-4817 GCA_964641305.1 uncultured Puniceicoccaceae bacterium
CTTGTGAATATCGCTCACGTCGGCCACAACAATTTGCCTGATGCTCAAGCCTTGGCTGAAGCAGCTCAAAAATCGGGAGCGGATGCCATCGGGGCGATGGCTCCCAATTTCTTCAAACCGAGATCGGTTGAAGAGCTCCTTGCCTGGTTTGCCCTCATTACCGAAGCGGCACCCGAGCTTCCCTTCTACTTCTACGACATCCCGGGGATGACCGGGGTAAGCCTGGACACGGCAGAGTTTCTACGGAAGGGATGCGACCTCATACCCTCCCTCGCGGGTGTCAAGTTCACCAATCCGGACCAAGAACTATTGGCCGAATGCATGCAGGTGGCAGACGGTGAGTTCGACATCCTTTTCGGGACGGATGAAAAACTACTCGAAGGACTTCGGCTCGGCTGTCGTGGGGCCGTTGGCAGCAGCTACAATTTCGCTGCGCCGATATATTGCAAAATCATTGAAGCTTTTGATTGTCGTGACTTGGAATCCGCCAAGCATTGGCAAACACGCTCTATCGCATTGGTAGATGTCCTCTACAAATACGACTATCTGCCAGCCGCAAAGATGGTCATGAAGATGATCGGGATAGATTGCGGTCCGGCTCGTCCGCCCTTGGTAAACCTCAAGAGATCCGAAGCTTCCGAACTAGAAAAAGAGCTCGAGGAACTGAGTTTTTTCGATTGGATATCATAAGCTCCAAGAAAGTATTGATTCCTTGCCTAGAACATTAATACCGTGGACATGACGTGGCGATACAGCGTCATTTCCTTATGCGAAACAATTGACTTCTAGTTAACGATGAAAGCCTTAATCAAAAAAGAATCCGGAATCGGACTGTGGCTGGAAGAAGTACCCGAACCCAAACTCGGTGACAACGAGGTGCTCATCAAAGTGGAACGAACAGGCATCTGCGGTACCGACCTCCACATATACAACTGGGACGATTGGGCAAAAGACACGGTACCGGTGCCCATGGTAGTGGGACACGAATTCGTGGGAGAGATTGTGGAGACAGGTCGTAACGTCAGGGACTTTCGGGCGGGTGAAATCGTCAGCGGCGAAGGACACGTCGTCTGCGGTCATTGCCGAAACTGCATGGCCGGGCGCAGACATCTTTGCAACGATACGGCAGGCATAGGCGTAACAAGACCGGGAGCCTTTGCCGAATTCATATCACTTCCGCAAACCAACGTATGGGTTCATGGCCCGAACGTGAATCCCGAGGTGGCTTCGATTTTCGACCCCTTCGGCAACGCCACCCATTCCGCCTTGAGTTTTCCGGTGCTGGGGGAGGACGTGTTGATCACAGGAGCGGGACCGATTGGAATAATGTGCGCCGCCATAGTACGACACGCCGGAGCCCGACACGTCGTCATCACTGACGTCAACCCCTACCGCTTGGAACTGGCGAAAAAGATGAAGGTGACCGCGGCAGTCGACGTAACCGAAAAATCCCTCGCCGAGATCCAAAAGGAACTGGGAATGGAGGAAGGATTTGACGTAGGACTGGAAATGAGCGGAAACCCGAAAGCCTTCAATGAAATGATCGGCAACATGTGCCACGGGGGCAAGATCGCCTTGCTCGGAATTCCTGAGAGAGGCATGGCCATAGACTGGAACGCCGTCGTCTTCAATATGCTTACGATCAAGGGAATCTACGGACGAGAGATGTACGAAACTTGGTATAAAATGACGGTGATGCTTGAGAGCGGGCTCGACATTTCCCCCGTCATCACGCACCGCTTCAAGTTCGATGATTTCCAAAACGGTTTCGAAACTGCCCTCAGCGGGGAAAGCGGAAAAGTGCTGCTGGAGTGGTGATCATGTACGGTAAATTCAAACAGCAAATACAATCAGAGATTGCAGGCATCCGCTCTGCCGGCCTCTACAAGGATGAACGCATCATAGAGTCTCCCCAATCCCCTCATATTGAAACGGACGGCAAGCCCACTGCCCTCAACCTTTGCGCCAACAACTACCTCGGCTTGGCAAACCATCCGGATGTAATCTCAGCAGCCCGCGAGGCACTTGACGAATGGGGTTACGGTCTAGCCAGCGTACGTTTCATTTGCGGAACGCAAAGCATCCACAAACAGCTCGAAGAAAAGCTCACGGCCTTTCTCGGAACGGAAGGCACCATCCTTTACTCCTCATGCTTCGACGCCAACGGCGGGCTATTCGAAACCCTGCTCGGTCCACAAGACGCCATTATTTCCGACGAACTGAACCACGCATCCATTATCGATGGCGTACGTCTCTGCAAAGCCGCGCGTTTCCGTTACAAGAACAACGACATGATGGATCTCGAGGCCCAACTGGTCGCGGCTCGAGATGCTCGCCAAAAGTTAATCGTGACAGACGGCGTGTTCTCAATGGACGGATATCTAGCGGACCTTGCCGCCATCTGCGACCTTGCCGACAAGCACGATGCCCTGGTAATGGTGGATGACTCGCATGCCGTCGGATTCATGGGCAAGCGCGGACGAGGCACTCACGAACACCTGGACGTAATGGATCGCATCGACATCCTGACGGGCACGCTGGGGAAGGCTTTGGGCGGTGCCAGCGGAGGATATACCAGCGGACGAGCGGAAATCGTCGAATATCTCCGCCAAAGATCACGACCCTACCTTTTCTCCAACTCCTTGGCGCCCTGCATTGTCGCAGGATCCATCAAGGCCATCGAACTATTGACTGAATCCACGGACTTGCGAGACCGTCTGGAGACGAACACAAAATACTTTCGCGAAAAAATCTCCGCAATCGGTTTCGAAATTCTGCCGGGCGAACATCCCATTACGCCAATCATGCTTGGGGATGCCGTACTCGCTTCGAAAGTAGCCGAAGCCATGCTGCAGAAAGGCGTCTACGTGATCAGTTTCTCTTACCCTGTCGTACCTGAGGGGAAAGCCCGAATCCGCACACAGATTTCAGCCGCTCATACGAAAACGGATTTGGCTTTCGCAATTGAAAAGTTCGCCGAAGTCGCAAAAGAGCTCGCCATCTAACAGCCCTGAGAGTCAGCATTCAGAACTAGGCATATAGTGTTGCGAATTAGTAGGTCTTCGGACAATCTCAAAGGCTCGGAAAAATTACACAGCGCCAATCGCCGGGAGAGATATAATTTTTCATCTCTAGACATCGCAATAAACTATAGGAATCATGGAACAAGCGGTTGCCACTTTTTATAACTTCGTGAATATGCCCGACTGCGAAGAGTTTAGGGAACGCCTCCGAGATAAATGCATCGAAGAGGACGTTCTGGGAACCATCATTCTGGCGGAGGAGGGAATAAACGCCACAATCGCCGGCCCGAGGCAAGGTGTGGACAATGTCCTCGCATTCCTTCGATCAGATGAACGTTTAGCGGGCATGCCCCATAGAGAATGCCCCACCAATCGAATAACCTTTCACAGGCTCCGCATAATTCTCCGACCTGAAATCGTGACCTTGGGAGATCCTTCGATCAACCCGAACGATGCTGTCGGAGAATACGTAGAACCCGAAGACTGGAACGACGTAATAAGCGATCCCGACGTCACTGTAATCGACACTCGAAACGATTACGAAATCGAAATTGGAACCTTCAAGGGAGCTATAGATCCCAAAACCGAAGTATTCGGCGAATGGGACGCTTACGTCAAAAAGAACCTGACCGACTTGAAAAAGAAGAAAGTCGCCATGTTCTGCACGGGCGGAATTCGGTGCGAAAAAGCATCCGCCCATCTCCTGAAGGAGGGATTCGAAACGGTATACCACCTCAAGGGCGGCATTCTCAACTACCTCCAAAAAGTAAAGCCGGAAAACAGTCTATGGGAAGGCGAATGCTTCGTCTTCGACCACCGGGTTTCGGTTGGCCACGGACTCGAGGAAGGTGAATGCGAAGTTTGCTTCGGTTGCCGTTGGCCACTCACGAAGGAAGAAATGGAATCACCGGAATACGAACCCGGAGTATGTTGCCACCGTTGTGCCGACTCCCTCGGCGAAGAGAGACGGGCTAGCTTGGAAGAAAGACATCGCCAAGTCATGCTGGCCCGTTTCAACCAAAGGAAGCACATTGGTCAAGTCATCGCTCCACAGGACATCGACACAAACAAAAGAGAACAGGCTGCTGCCTCCCGAAGCTGAGTAAATCTTGCTTGTCATGTTATCCTCCGAGCTTTCCTGATACGAAGAGAACAGAGTAAGACTAATGAAACCGTGCCCCTTTTGTGCGGAAGAAATTCAGGACGAAGCCATCAAGTGCAGGCATTGCAATGAGTTCCTTGATCTATCTCGCCAACCGACAACACAATGGTATTTCACCACTTCCATCGTAGTTGTCGCCCTGCTTTCCGTCGGCCCGTTTGCCCTTCCCTTGGTTTGGTTGCATCCGGAATATAAAAAAACTACGAAAATCATTCTTACCATCGGTATTACCATTCTGACGACCGCCACAGTTTGGATCACTTGGAAACTCTTTAAGGCATTGATGGAACACTTACCCGATCTGATGCAACGGATCGAAGTATTGGGGCTGCTTTAGAAAATAGATATTTCCGTTTCCCCTAAACGAATTCGTGCTCCTTGAGCTTGCATTCCATTGGGCTTTCAGGTAGAAGACTTGTTTTACTTCGGGTGTGGAGAGCGTAAACAACTCTAAATCCCAAAGTTGGCAAAACTTAGCATTCCGGTCTTTTCGGCAAGAATGCACAACCACCGCGACTCTTGCGGTACTTTCTTTTCCACGTGTCCGGCGGGTAGAGATTTATAGACCCCCGGACTAGGAACAACATGAAAGAACAAGAACACGCGTATCGCGAAAACTCCGACCATTCCGG
>CAZXKR010000145.1:0-4816 GCA_964641305.1 uncultured Puniceicoccaceae bacterium
ATTGCGGTTCGGGGTAGTCCATATAGTACATGGCGAGGTCTACCATGTGTAAGAGGTCAATGAGGGGGCCACCTCCCGAGAGTTCCTTGTTTGTGAACCAGCCTCCAAAACCAGGGATACCTGTTCGCCTGATCCACTTGGCTTGCGCAGAATTTATGCGACCTACTTCGCCTCCCTTTATGTAATCCCGCAAGGCGTAGGACTCAGGTCTTGCTCGGTTGTTAAAATTAAACATCAAGGTCTTACCCGCTGTTTCTGCGGCATCTTTCATTTGAGAGACTTCTGAGGCATTCAATGCGGGAGGTTTTTCACAGAATACATGCTTGCCCGCTTCCAGGAGTTGGACGCTTAGTGGTTTGTGAAAACGATTGGGGGTGATCACGCTGACGGCTTCCAGGTCGGGTTGCTGCTCAAGCATTTCCGAGACGTCGCTGAACACATTGGCAACCTCGTATTCTTTCGCTGCTTTTGCGGCGGCGGCCTCGTTCATATCGCAAATTGCGATTATGTCGGCATCGGCTTCTCTAAAGCCTGCCGCGTGGTATTGGAGCATGCCGCCCGCGCCGATGATTCCTACTTTGGTAGCCATAGTTTTCAGATGCGGGGAAATTTGACCCACTTTTCTTTTGCCTTTGAGCTTTTTACGACGGTTTCAATAAACGCCATGCCAATTATACCGTCCCTAATGTCAGGAAAGTCGTAACCACTTTTGCGGGGGAACTTGCCCGCGATCTCATCACGAATGGCGACGCCGGCGGCATTGTATACATTGGCAAAAGCCTCTATGAATCCTTCGGGGTGACCAAATGGAATACGAGTATTTGCAGCGGCTGCTCCCGAAACGTAATCGTTTCCGCGTCTGTAAATTGTGCGGGGGGTTCGTGCGTCTTTGACTAGCAGTTCGTTAGGATCTTCTTGATGCCACTCGAGCGATTTCTTTGTGCCGTAAACTCGAATGTTGAGGTCATTTTCGTCGCCGTTGGATACTTGCGAAGCGTAAATTATTCCTTTTGCACCACCTTTGAAGCGGACGAGGACGTTGCCATCGTCGTCAAGGGTGCGACCCGGAATGTTTACGGACAGGTCGGCACAGAGCTTGTCGATGTTCAGCCCCGTTATGTAGTGGACGAGGTTTTCGGCATGCGTGCCGATATCTCCCATACAATTGGAAATGCCGGCAATTTTCGGATCGGCTCTCCAGTTGGCGATCGCCTTGTCCTCTCCCGTCAGCGCGGTGATCGCATATCCTTGTGGGTATTCGCAGACAACCTTTATGATTTCGCCCAGTTCCCCCTTCTTGACCATGTCACGGGCCAACTTAACCATTGGGTAGCCGGTATAGTTGTGAGTAAGAGCGAAGACCTTTTTCGACTTTTTGATGATCTTGCGAAGCTCACGCGCTTGCTCAAGGTCGTAGGTTACCGGCTTGTCACATATTACGTTGAAGCCGGCCTCGAGGAAGGTTTTGGCTACTTCGAAGTGCAAGTAGTTCTGTACCACGATGGTTACGAAGTCGATACGCTCGTTTTCGGGTAGGGCGGCTTCCTTTTCGGCCATCTCTTGATAGCTTGCGTAAGTTCGCTTTGGATCGACGTAGAAGTCCTTGCCGGAGAGCTTTGATTTTTTGGGGTCCGAGGAGAACGCCCCTGCAACAAGTTCGAATTGTCCGTCCAGATTTGCGGCTGCTCGGTGAACACCTCCAATGAAAGCTCCGCGACCTCCACCGACCATTCCCATGCGTAGTTTACGTTTCATATCATTATTTTTCCGGCAGACTAATTATATGTCTTGATCGGACATCGTTACTGGTTGTCTTTGTCGAATGCTGAGTCGAATGCCATTTCATTGGGCTTGAAAGCAAGCTCCCTAACGAAATCGCACGACTCCTCAGCTCCATGAAACCGATCCATTCTGCTGTCTTCCCATTCGACCGAAAGCGGACCCTTGTAGCCGATGTCGTTGAGGGCTACGATAATCTCTTCGAAGTCGACGTCGCCTCGACCGACCGACCGAAAGTCCCAAAAGCGCCGAGGGTCGGCGAATGTTGTGTGGCCCCCGAATACCCCAACGGAACCATCTCCATGACCCCACCAAGCATCCTTCATGTGGACGTGATAGATCCGGTCAGCGAAGTCTCGGATGAATTTCACATAGTCTACTCCTTGATACCCGAGGTGGGAAGGATCGTAGTTGAAGCCGAAACGCTTGTGGTTCTTAAGGGCCTTTACCGCTCGTTCGGCACTGGCGATGTCAAAGGCTATTTCAGTTGGGTGGACTTCCAAGCCGAAGTTTACGTTATGCTTTTCGAACTCCTCCATGATGGGGCCGAAGCGTTTGGCGAAATCTTCAAAGCCTTTTTCCCAATAAGCTTGGTCGGTGGGCGGAAACGCATAGATTGAGTGCCAGATGCTCGATCCCGTAAAGCCGTTCACCACCGCAGGGAAATCATCCTTTTTGCCGCGCCCAGGTTTGCAATTGATGAAATTTCGGCAGGCCTTGGCGGTTTTGGCCATCTTCTTTGCTGCGCGACGACGCACCTTCTCGGGATCACCTTCGCCCCATACGTCTTCCGGCAAAATAGCTTTGTGACGATCGTCGATGAGGTCGCAAATGGCTTGGCCGACAAGGTGACTGGAAATGGCGAAACTGGTCAGCCCATGGTCGCTCAGGATTTCCCACCGCTCGTTGCAGTACTTCTTGGAGACCGCCGCCTTGTCTACCTCGAAGTGGTCGCCCCAGCAGGCCAGCTCCAATCCGTCGTAACCCATTTCAGCTGCCTTTGCGGCTAAGTCGGGAAGTGAAAGGTCGGCCCACTGGCCGGTGAATAAGGTTACTGGTCTCGCCATAATTCGGGTTGTTTGGAGATGTTTTTTGAGATCGAAAAAAAGGGAGAATCATCTTGAGGGAAAACAAATGGCCTGCAAAGACTTTTTTTCTCTTTTGCTTAATACCACATGCTTCAAGAACTGCTTTTTGACGACCTGCGGGGGCTATGCCAATTACCTAAAACTAGCTTGAGACTAAAATCTTTTTGGCTGCTTTCGAGCCGAGAGTGAAAGGCTTTTTAATGCCAACTCGCAATTCTACCGCATCAGAAATTAAATCGCGGTGGGTAACTTCGACCGAAGTTCCGGGTACTAATCCCTTCCTTCTTGCGAAGTTAAGAAAATCGGTGCTCTGGTCAGTCAAAAGTTTGATTGTGCGCGGCTGTTTACTTTGGCACTCCAACAAGTTGCGGATTCGCCGTTCTGCAAATTTTCCGTCCTTTGTAGGTATGGGATCGCCGTGAGGATCGAATTCAGGTCGCCCGAGAAATTTGTCCAGACGATCGAGAACTTTGTCCGATATTGCGTGTTCCAATTCCTCGGCTTCTTGATGAATCTCCGTCCAGTCCAGCCCTAAGGTTTCCACCAAGAAGGTTTCCACGAGTCGATGCCGCCTCAGCATGTCCATACCCAACTTGCGACCTTTTGCGGTAAGGGTTACTCCCTGCCTCGACTTGTAGCGTACGAGCTTTGACCGCTCTAGGTTCTTGATCATCGAAGTGGCCGTGCCTGCTGCTACCTCTAGTCCCTTGGCGATTTCTCCCATACCCACTTGCCCCTCGCTCGTTTCTAAAGACAGGACGAGAATCTTTTTAACGTAATTTTCTACCGTTGCGCTTGGCATATGAAGTCTCGATCAAAGTATACCAAAAGGATTGACACAAGGTTATTCGAGGAAGAGACTTTGATTAATCAAAATGAAATTTTTTAATACAAAAAAAACAGTGCTTCATTTTTTTGTTACGAGTCGATTGGCGCTACTCCGGGGAGTTGGATCAATCTTTACTGTTTTGTTTTTTGCCGGATGCGATTCGGGCGATTCGGATGGCAAGCTCGTTGTCGTTTCAACTACCACTCATGTTACGGACATGGTGAGGTTTGTTGCCGGTGACCGTTTGGAGGTGATTGCACTCATGGGGCCGGGCGTAGACCCTCATTTATACAAACCATCTGCGGGAGATGCGGCTACCTTGGCTAAGGCTGATTTGATTTTGTACAATGGTCTAATGCTGGAAGGTCGTATGGCCGACGTTTTTGCCAAGGTCTCTCGTCGGGGAACCAAAACTTATGCGGTAACCGAGACCGTGTCCGAAGAATTACTCCTTGAACCTGAAGAGTTTGAGGGACACTGGGATCCTCACGTATGGTTCGATCCCGTGATCTGGTCCAAGTGTATCGATGTCGTTAGTAATGCACTCGCTGAAAATGATCCTGAGGGCAAGGCTGGCTATACCGAAAGAGCAGAGGCACTGAAGACCGAGTATCTCGCCGTGACCCAATGGGCACAGGTGCGCATAAGCGGTTTGCCTGAAGAATCTCGTTATCTTGTTACCAGTCACGACGCCTTCAATTACTTCGGGCGTGCTTTTGGTCTCGAAGTCCTCGCCGTCCAAGGCATTTCCACTGCTACCGAAGCAGGCCTTGCCGATCGAGTCGCCATGGTCGACTTCGTAAAAAAGCATGAAGTGAAGGCTATTTTCGTCGAAAGCAGTGTTAATCCTGCGATTATTGAGGGCATCGCCAAGGAAGCTGGCGTGAAGATCGGCGGAGAATTGTTTTCCGACGCCATGGGCCAACCGGGTCGTTTGGAAAAGGGACCTGATGGCGAGCAATACGATGTAGGCACTTGGGTCGGCATGATGAAGCACAACGTGAACGCCATCGTGGAAGGGTTGAAGTAATTGTATGGCTGGCATTCCCCCTCCCCTGGAGATTCACGACCTCACGGTTTCCTATGATCGCAAGCCCGTCCTTTACGGGGTGGACGCTGT
>CAZXKR010000146.1:0-3036 GCA_964641305.1 uncultured Puniceicoccaceae bacterium
AAATGGAACACAGTGGATAGAAAGTGAGATCTCTTGGACAATTCAGGCGTCAGTTTTTTCGTTGGGGAATTCGTTCATTCGGTGGACGACAAAGGTCGTATCACCATTCCTTCGAAATGGCGTATCGAGGGCGGAGAAAATACTTATCTAGCACTCCCGAATCCGGGGGGGTATGTGACCGTTTATCCGCCAAAGATGGTGACTCGATTGGAGGAAAAGGTGGCGGAGGCCAGTATGAGCGATGCGAGAGCACAAGCTCTCTTGATGGAACTTTTTTCAAAGGCGCATTCATTTGGTTGCGACAAACAAGGGCGAATCAACTTGAACGACAAGTTGCTGGGCCATGCGGGCATTCGCAAAAAAGCCGTGTTGGTCGGCAACTTTTCAGCCTTTGCCGTTTGGGGGGAGGGCCGTTACTCGGCTCGCGATCAAGCTTCCGAACGAACGATTTTCGATGCGATGAGGGACCTGGGATTATGAGATCCGCACTTTTTCATACACGACGGTTTTGGGGATTTCCGTCTTTGGAAGGGGAGTTTGGTGCGTTTCTTTCTCAGGTTCCTCGCGTCATCGATTCATTTTTGCATTGCCTTCTTTTGCCTCGTGCATGCTCCGCCCCACTTTTCACCCCCCAATTGACGCCTGGAGGGCGTATTCTGTAAGCTTTCGGACCCTAATAACGAACATTAAATGTTTTGCGGCACGGCTGAGTTCGTCTGCGCCCCTTCAAAGGTGAGGCATATACCGGTACTTCTCGACGAGGCACTGGAGGCTCTTGCCTCGGGCCCCGCAAACCGTTATTTAGATTGTACGTTTGGCGGTGGCGGTCACACTCAGGCTCTCCTCGAGTCTTCGAAGGATGCTGAAGTTGTTTCTCTCGATTGTGATCCCGATGCAGGCATTAGAGCCGAACCTCTGGCGGAAAAATACGGCGAGCGTTTTCGGTTTTGCGATTTGAGCTTTCAGTGCTTGGACGATGCGAGTTCGGAGGGCGAGTTTGATGGAGTTCTCTTCGATTTAGGCATCTCGTCCTTCCAGTTGGCGGAAGCTGAGAAGGGTTTTTCATTCAGGCTAGATGCGCCTCTTGATATGCGTTTAAATCCTCGTGAGGGGCAAAGCGCTGCTGGTTTTCTGGAAACGGCTCCTCGGGAAAGTCTTGTTCGAGCCATTCGCGAATACGGGGAGGAACGTCGTTGGAATCGCGTGGTGAACGCAATTTTAGAAGCACGTGGCTCTGGCAAACTTCAAAGAACGGTGAGTGCAGCTGAAGTGGTATCTAAGGCTATCGGGAATACGGGGCGGAAGCCTCGAATGCATCCGGCGACAAAGACTTTTCAAGGTATAAGAATTGCTATAAATGGGGAACTGGAAGCTATTGCCGTAGCGTTGCCAAAGGCGTTTCGGGCATTGAAACCGGACGGATTTCTAGTGGTGATCGCTTTTCACTCCCTTGAAGACCGTATCGTTAAGCGCTTCATGCGGCGAATGGCAGGCAGACCCGAGCATCGTCGTGATTCCCGTTCGATTCACGAGCGGGTTGCCTACGCGAAGCTCACTTCTACCAAGGCCGTGAAACCCTCAGCTGAGGAGATCGAGCGCAATACGAGAAGCCGATCTGCTCGAATGCGGGTGCTCCAAAAGATTTCACAGCCTGAACTCTGATGGCTAAGGTGAAAGATAGGCGTTTTACCCGTTTTGGAGTTGCGGTAAGCCTGTTCACGCTTGCCGTATTTGGTTTATTCTCACTTGGCATCGTGTGGCTTAGAATGGAAATCTCCGAAAATGCTTCCACTTGCGGGCTATTGGAAGACGAACGTGAAAAAGTTAACCGGAGATTAAGGGCACTAAGAGGCCAAAAGTCAGCTTCTATGAGACCGACGCGTTTGGCGGCATTGGTAAAAGGTAGGCTTTCGATGCCACTGGTTTCGAATCAATTTTATATTACCGAGGGTGAGATGAAAAAACGCCTCTCTCCTGATGATTCGTCGATTACTTCACCCCGATCAAGAACACTTGCGGGCAATTTCGTGCAGTGAGAAGCGCATTTTTGAGTCCCTTTCGGTTTTATTTGGTCTTTGCTGCAATAACTTGCGTTTTCTGTTCTCTCGCCGGTCGACTCGTCTACCTGCAGGTTGTAAAGGGTGAAGCACTAAGAGACTCGGCCCAAAATGCTCGCCAAAATTTTTCAGTTCTTCTGGCCCGTCGTGGCGATATCGTTGACGCTAAGGGGAATCTATTTGCTACGACTCGCTCATTAGTTGAAGTCGGAGTGGATCCGCAAGCAGTTCAGGACGAAGATCTCCCGAAAATATCAAGGTTGGCTGAATTGTTGCAGGTCTCTGAGGTAGAAATTCTCAAGGCTTTTTCAAATAAGACTCGCCCGGGTAATGAATTCAGTGGGGAGGTTCGTCCGATTCGATGGACAAAGATAGCCGATGACGTGGAGGAGGATCTTTACCGGCGATTGATGGGACTAGAAATCCAGGGAGTGTACGGAAACTTTAAGCATTCAAGACTTTACCCGGGAAACAAACTTGCTTCACACGTGATTGGTTTTGTGAACAAGGAAGGCATCCCGTCAATGGGTGTTGAGAAGACGGTTGATTATTACCTGAGAGGTCAAGCGGGATGGCGTGAGTGGGAGAGAGATGGTCGTCGTCGTGAACTGTTGCAATACCGCACTAGGGAAGTTCCGTCGAAAGATGGACTGAATGTGGAACTGAGCATTGATAGGATGATTCAAGACATGGTTGAACGCGAGTTGTCTTCGGTTGTTGAGGAATTCAACCCGATAAGTGCAAGCATTATAGTGAGTGAACCATCTACGGGTTACGTGCTGGCCATGGCAAATGCACCAGATTTCGATCCAAATAAATTTAACAATTTCGAGATGGGGAATCTACGAAATCGAACCATGACCGACGTGTACGAGCCAGGTTCGGTATTTAAGATAGTAGCCGCCGGTGGGGCAATGAATGAGAACTTGGTAACGGGAGATAGTATTATCGATTGTTCCACTTCGATCACGATGCGTGG
>CAZXKR010000146.1:3136-4810 GCA_964641305.1 uncultured Puniceicoccaceae bacterium
ACGGGATTTTGATGAAACCCCAAGTGGTTAGGAGGGTGTATGATGCTGAAGGGAAAACGGTTGTTGAATTCAAGCCGAGAAGCATTCGAAGGGTGTTGCGAACGGATGTGGCGCAAAACTTAACGGGTATGCTCGAGAAAGTGGTATCCGAGGGAACTGCTAAAAGAGCTAAAATCAAAGGCTACCTAGTAGCAGGTAAAACCGGGACGACTAAAAAAATCATTGAAGGACAATACTCTAATCGTCACCACATTGCGTCATTCGTTGGTTTCCTTCCCGCAAACGATCCTCGAATCGTAATTTCCGTGATCGTTGATGAACCAAAGATGAAGCCAGGCCGCATAGGTTATGGTGGCAGTGTGGCGGGTCCCGCTTTTCAACGAGTGGCAAAGGAGGTTATTGGTTATTTGGGCGTAAGGCCAAATCAAACCGATGAAGAATTGGCCACAATGCAAAACGGAAGGGCGCGAGCCTTGTAGGATTTACAAGATAAACTGATCTGATCATGAAAACGCAACCTGACCAAATCATCGATCCCGCTACTGACTTCCGCGAACGAATGCGCGGGATCATGCCATTGGGACAACTTATGCCGGACACGGACTGCGATTTGAAGGGGAATTCGAGTTGCCTGATCAGTGATCTGGTAACGGATAGTCGGAGAGTTTCTCCAGGATCCCTCTTTTTCGCATTCTCGGGTTCTCGTGTTGATGGAAACTCTCACATACAAGAAGCTGTTGACCGTGGTGCCGCGGGAATTGTAACTGGTCTGGATCATGTGGAGCATGCAGGAGTGGCTTCCCTGCGTGTGTCTGACGCTCGAAAAGCATTGGCTCGTTTTGCTCGTCGTTACCATGGATGGCCCGATAAGACTTTACGTGTTTCGGGAATAACCGGCACTAACGGAAAGACAACCGTTACTGCCTTGAGTCGCCATCTGATGGAGCGACCCGGGCGTCCGGTTGGATTGGTCGGAACTGTTAAATACCATTTGGGAGACAGAGAAATTCCATCTTTCAAGACCACCCCGGAATCGGCCGATTTATATGCAATGCTGCGCAGTATGTTGGCGGCAGGTTGTTCTGAGGCGGTCATGGAAGTGAGTTCGCACGGCATCCATCAATCTCGCGTGAATGGATTATCCATAGAAGTGGCGGCCTTTCTGAACTTGAGCCGCGATCACCTCGATTACCACGGTACGATGGAGGACTATTTTTCAGAAAAAAGAAGAATTTTCAATGGGCACAACGCCTCTCTTCCGAAAGTGGCCGTTATCAATGGCGATTGTCCTTACGGAAAAAGATTGCTAGATGAGATTCCCACTCAAGTTCGAAGCATCACCTTTGGTGAAGCCCCTCAAAGTGATTTTCGTGTCAGGGATATATCTTTGTCCCCCGAAGGTACGGAATTTGTTCTGGATTGTCCCGAGGGTTCAATAGTTACCCGAAGCCCGATGCTGGGTCGTTACAACGTAATGAACATCGCGGCGAGTCTGGCAATTGTTTACGCAATGGGCTTCTCTGTTTCAAAGGTCGTGCACAAGGTGGGTACGTTCAACGGGGTAGACGGGCGGATGGAGCCAATTGAGAGAGGGCAACCATACAAGGTGCTGGTTGATTATGCTCACACCCCGGATGCTCTTCGTAATGCGCTTGGGATGTTGCGCGAATTTAC
>CAZXKR010000147.1:0-4810 GCA_964641305.1 uncultured Puniceicoccaceae bacterium
TGCCCTGTTCAAAAGGTTCGCGAATCAAGTCCTCGAAGGTCGTCCAATCCTCGGGCTTGGTGTGGATGATACCGTGGGCTTCGCAGAGTTTGCCGATGTTCACCTCCTGCGGGGTCGCGAAACATTTTTCGAAAGGTGGCAGATTCGCGATCGGCAGATTCTCGAAAATGCCACCGCCATGATTGTTGACCACTACCACCGTAAGACTCCCGTGAGAAACATTTTTGGCTAGCAATCCGTTGGCGTCGTGGAGGAAGGCAAGATCTCCCGTTAGCAGGAAGGTTGGACTTCCAGACGCATGAGCCACGCCCAAGGCAGTTGAAAGCGTGCCGTCGATCCCGTTGGCACCTCGGTTTCCCCATAGCCGCCTTTTCCCTTTTCCCGCCTGCCAAAACCACTCGATGTCGCGAGTCGGCATGCTGTTTGCAACCACGACATCGCAATGATTAGGTAATATTTCGGATAAAAGATGGGTGACTTTCCCCTCGAATAGGGTGGTGATTTGAGCAAAAGCCTCGCTTAACTTAGCTTCGACTTCCGCCTCCGCTTCCCTCCATCTTTCGATCCAACCGTTCTCTGTCTCGATCTTCGGCAAGGACTCGACAATTTCCTCGAAGTCGCAGGCAAGGTGAACGGCTCGCCTGTGCAACCCGTCTACGTTACGACCTGAAGGTTCGACGACCCATGTGGGCAAATCAAGTCCGTTCAACCACGATCGCAAGGTCTTGCTGGTGGGAAGAGGACCGAGACTAAGGACGGCGTCGGGGGCCGCTTTGGTTCTGAATGCCTCGTCCCGCAGTAGATTTTCAAAATGCAGGACACGTTTCTGGCAAGTTTCCTCTCGAACTGGTGAAAAGGCGTCTGCCAAGAGGGGTGCGCCCAATTTATCCGCTACTGCTGTGGCGGAATCTCTGAAGCAAGTTTGACCTGCCAATACGAGCCAACGGCGAAAGGGTCTTAATGCCGAGAGATTTTCTGCAAGTTGGGTTCGTGTGGCAACCGGAGGGCGAACCTGTTGAAGGAAGTGATCCCATGCGAAATCTTCCGGCATCGGAGGATTCGCCCATTCCTCTTCCACAAAAAAGGGTTCTCGAAAGGGGAAGTTAAGATGTACGGGGCCGGGGTTTGATTCGGTTGCAGTTCCGACAGCTTGTACGATTGTCTGTCTAAGGTAGGAAAGAGCGTCCAAATGGAAGCGAGGTAACGATAATTCATGAAACCATCTGACTTGAGTTCCGAAAAGTTTCGTTTGGTCTATTGATTGACCTGCTTGACAGTCTCGGAGTTCGGGTGGTCTATCCGCCGTTAGCAAAAGCAAAGGGATCCCGGACATGTTTGCTTCGACTGCAGCGGGCAAGAGGTTAGCTGGAGCCGTGCCCGAAGTGCAGACGACTGCAACGGGTTTCTTTGACATCTTGGCTAGACCGATTGCGTAAAAACCGGCGGAGCGCTCGTCGAGTATGGGAAGCGTCTCTAATCCCTTGCATGCTTCGCAAGCTAGAATCAAAGGTGTGGATCGCGAACCGGGAGAAAAAACCTCGTATCGAACGCCTATGGCCAAGAGTGTGCGGGCCAAAGTCGTGCCCCAAGCTTGAGTGGCCCGGGCGTTGGTTAAACTCGATTCGTTCATGGGAATATTTCGTATCAGGTGCGTTGAAGCGATTCAAGCATGGCGGCAAACTTGAGATCGGTTTCATTTTTTTCTCTAACGGGATCTGAACCTTTTACAATTCCTGAGCCTGCGTACAAGTCGACTTGTTTACCCTTCAGGTGACCGCAGCGAAGTGGTACCACGAATTCTCCTTCTCCTTCATGGTCGAACCACCCTGCTACACCACTGTACCAATCTCTGGAAAAGCCTTCGAGCTCACTCACACGAGGCAATGCCGATGCGCGGGGACTTCCGCCTATGGCCGGAGTGGGGTGAAGCTCAGCAAGAATGTCGAGGGGATGCAGGTCCTTGGGCAAATTCGCCCGAAGCGGGGTTCGTACATGCTGGAGGTTCGATAAGCGGAGGAGGCGAGGGCGACCTTCTTCGCAATTCTTTAGACCTAGTGCTCGTAGGTGACGAACAATGGACTCCACTACAAACCGGTGTTCACGTGCTTCCTTTTCGTCTCCGAGAAGGGTTTGGCCCAGTTGAGCATCTGTTCCAGCGTTATCACCTCTTGCCGTAGTGCCGGCAAGGGCTTCCGTTTCGATTCGATCGCCCTGCACGCGCAAGAGGTTTTCAGGAGTCGCTCCAACCAGCATTCCCGGTCGGTTGTCACCAAGGCAAAAAGTGTGGCAGTCGGGAAATCGTTCACGGAGTTGATGCGCGAGTGAAAAAGGAGATAGAGAGCGATCCGAGTCGAGAGTGATTTTGCGCGACAACACGATTTTGTCGAAGCTTTCCGCGTCAAGGAGATCAAGGGCTTTGGCAACGATCTTCTCGTAGTCGTTTTGTTCTCGTTGTGGTGAGAGAATCGGAGGAGGCAATTGGACGAAGCTGGAAATTTCGGTTTCGTTGCGAAAGTGCGATAATTTTCCGTGAGCTGCCCAAATACTTTGTGCAATCTCAGTGAGGTTGGAGTCTGGTTCTACCTTTGCATTTGCTATTGCATAGTGTCCCCCGCCTTTTCGAAGGACTTGCCAGCGGGGCATGAACACGGCGAGCGGAGCGGGGTGGTCTTCGTGCAGGTCATAGTTTTCTTCGAAGGTTGCGGCGAGGGCGAACGTAGGTCCGGCTCCACCAGGCGCTAGGTCGCCCGTGGCAATGGTTCGGGAAAACACTTCGGTGGCGAATTGACGGGCATCGGAAAAACGAGCGTGCCCCGAAAATTCTTGGTATGCTACTGCTTCACCGCACGATAGAGCGAATTCCTCGGATGGTCGCTCCACATACCACAAGGGGTTTCCTTCCTCTCTGATCGTCTCGAGGATAGCAAGTGGGTCGACGAAATTAGTTTCGACCGTGATTGAACCGAAATATGGAGAACCTTTTCTTCTGGCTTCACTTTTGCAACGCTCCAAAAATGCGACAAGTGCCGCTTCATCGCGTGAGGGAAAGTTTTCGACGGGGATGATGCGCACAGGTCAATTGTTCTTCGGGGACTGGCAATCCTCATCCTCGCTTAGGACCGGGTCATAACCACCCGAGTGAAGAGGATTGCATCGGGCTATTCGACGGATGCTTTTCCAGAGAGCGATAGGGAGAGGGAATCGTTGCAGGCATTCCAGTGCATAAGCCGAGCAGGTAGGCTCAAAGCGGCAACCCGCCGTGGGTCCGAGCAGATATTTTTTGAGAGGCGAGAAAAAACGATAGACATGCACGACAATTACGATGGGAAACGCGACAATTGCGTTGGCAATGTTGAGGAGTGATCGTTTCGGCGTGAGCCGGTTCTCAGCCATTCTCTTTCTGCACTTTGGGCCTAGGAAGGGCCTTGGTTTCTACTTCCTCAAGGAGTTTAGCCAGACATTCGTCTACGGTCATTGGGCCATCCAGTTCGGGGTTGGCTCGTGAACGGACGGAGATTTTCCCTTCCTCAGCTTCGCGTTTCCCGAGAACCAGCATGTGGGGGATTTTGTCGTTTTCGGCATTACGAATTTTGGCGCCTAGTTTCGCTGCATGTTTATCCACGCTCCCACGGAGTCCAGCGGATTTGAATTTTTCAAGGATATCTTGAGCCTGCGGGACCAGGTCGTCGTTCATCGGGAGCAGACGTACTTGCTCGGGGGCAAGCCAAGTCGGAAAGCTACCCGCAAAGTGCTCGATGAGAACCCCGCAAAATCGTTCCATGGAACCGAACGGGGCTCTATGAATCATGACGGGACGATGATCCTTGTTGTCGGAGCCCACGTAGGAGAGATCGAAGCGCTCGGGCAGGTTGTAGTCTACCTGCACCGTCCCGAGCTGCCATTCACGACCGATGACGTCCTTGACAATGAAGTCGATCTTCGGACCGTAAAACGCCGCCTCGCCTGGTTCCTCAACGTAATCTACGCCCATGGCCTTGACTGCTTCACGGAGATCGGACTCCGCTTTGTCCCATGCGGCGGGATCTCCAACGTACTTGTCGGATTCGGGATCACGCAAACTAACGCGAACTCGATAATCGTTCATCCCTAAAATGGAGAAAACTAGCTTTACCAATCCCAGACAACCTTGAATCTCATCCTGTAGTTGATCTTCTCGGAGAAAGAGGTGGGCGTCGTCCTGAGTGAAACCGCGAACACGAGTCATGCCGTTGAGTTCGCCCGACTGCTCCCAGCGGTAGACTGTACCGAATTCGGCGAGGCGAATCGGGAGATCGCGGTAGGAGTGCTGTTCGGAGCGAAAGATGCGAATGTGCATCGGACAGTTCATCGGTTTGAGCAGATACCCGTCGATTTCCCCTTGATCTAACTTGTTTGAGAGCTCTGCGCAGGAACAACCTTCTTCAGCTAGAGCATCGAGGCATTCGCGATGAACGATTGGCGGGTATTGCGATTCTCGATAGTATGGGAAGTGACCCGAAGTGCGGAATAGATCCAGTTTGCCGATGTGTGGAGTGTATACTTGCGAGTAGCCTTGCTTGGTTAGTTCTTCGGAGATGAACTTCTCAAGCTCTTGTCGAATGATAGCGCCTTTGGGTTTCCAGAGGACCAAACCTTGCCCTACCATTTCGTCGATGTGAAAGAGCCCGAGTTCGCGACCGAGTTGTCGGTGATCTCGTTTCTTTGCTTCTTCTAATCGTTCAAGGTATTGAGCTAATTCATCTTTGGTGGGAAAGGCAGTCCCGTAAATTCTTTGCAGTTGCTTGTTCTTTTCGTCTCCTCGGTGGTAGGC
>CAZXKR010000148.1:0-2272 GCA_964641305.1 uncultured Puniceicoccaceae bacterium
GTATGCGTTTAGCCCAAGATTCTTTCATCCGCTCGCGAGCTTCGTTGCGTTCCTTTTCGCTCATGTTATTCCAGCGATCTCTTAATGAGTGATAAGAGCTTTTCCCATGCGAAGAACCGCCTGGGCGAGCCTCAGGCTTTCCATGTCCATGGTTTGCAGGACCTCGATGCTCTTCGGCCAGCGCGCAATTGGCGCAGAAGGTAACGATGCTGACTACGAGGAATGAAACGCCAAGTTGCTTCAACAGATTATCTATTTTCATATGGTTTTCGGATTATGGCTTAAAAGCCTGTAGGTTTCTTTTTCTACTTCAACGATGTTTGGAGGTAAAAGTTTCATCTTTTTCGCGTGGCATGGCAAACTTTCTAGATTTTAAGAAGATCTATGATCAAGCGTATCATGTTGCCCGTTGCCCCGGCTTTTGGGCCATAGGGCTTCTCTTTTTCGCCCCAAGCCGAGCCTGCGATGTCGAAATGTACCCAAGGGGTGTCGTTTTCCACGAACTCCTTGAGGAAGGCTCCGCCCGCGATCGTTCCGGCGTTTCTTTCGTTGCCGAGGTTCTTGACGTCGGCCACCTTTGACTTCACTTCGTCGCAATATTCGTCCCAGAGTGGAAAGTCCCAGACCTTCTCACCCGTTTTGGCTGAAGATGCCTTTACTTTGCTTATTAATTCTTCGGCAGTTCCCATGATGCCAGTGGCATGGTGACCGAGGGCGACCAAAACAGCCCCCGTAAGGGTTGCGAAATCCAAGGCGTATTCGAGTTCGTGTTTCTTGGTAACGTAACTTAGGGCGTCAGCCAAGATCAAGCGCCCCTCGGCATCGGTGTTCAGCACTTCGATCGTTTTGCCGTTATAAGCCTTGAGAATATCTCCGGGTTTGAAAGCTTTGGCCCCGAGTAGGTTTTCCGTTGAGGGGATGACGCCGATTAGGTTCAAGGCCGGTTTCAGTTCGGCAACTGCCTGCATGACTCCGAGCACTACGGCGGATCCGCACATGTCGAACTTCATCTCATCCATTTTGCCCGAGGGCTTGATAGAGATGCCTCCGCTGTCGAAAGTGAGACCCTTGCCAACTAGGGCGATTGGTTTTTGATTTTCGGGACCGCCCTTGTATTCAAGGGTGATGAACTTGGGAGGTTCGTCACTTCCTTGGGCAACGGCGGCCAAAGCGCCCATTCCTTGTTCAACGATTTCCTGCCGGTCGAAGATGGTTACGTTCATGCCGCCTTTCGCACCAATCCTCTGCGCTTCCTCCGCCAGTCGGGTGGGGGTAGCCACGTTTGCCGGGTGATTCCCAAGATCCCGAGCAAGGCAAACTCCGTTTGCTATGATTGCTCCCTTCGACAACCCGGTCTCATCTCCTCCCAATACGGTGACATCCTCCAAGTCGGGACCGTCTTCATCGCCGGTCCGATGAGAGTTGAAGCGATAACTGCCCAAGACGAGCCCTTCGGCCAGGGCTTGGCAATCCAGTTTCTCTGAACAAGTGCACAAACATTCCACGGCGAGTGAAGTTATTTTCATCGCCAAGGCCGTTTTGGCAATGGATCCGCCCGCCTTGCGAATGGCTTCGGAATCAAATTTTTCTTCTTCGCCCAATCCCATTACTAGGATTATTCGGTCATCATCGTAAAAAGTTCTACTCTCGCCGGGTTTGCCCGTCAGGTCGTCCAAGCGGACGGCCTTTGAAATGACGCCAGCGAGATGCTCGTCGATCGTTTGTCCCAGTGGCGTCAGTTCTTGGTTCTGGAAGATTCCGACGGCTAGGAGTTGGGCCTTGGATTCAGACCAACCTTGTTCTGTGTTTTGTATTTGTGACAGGTATGACATGATGGGGTCGGACTTTGGAGTAAAGTACTCGAAGGGAAAGCGTAAAAGCACCTAAAATCCTAAGAGACTATATTTTCTTGCCTCGTCAAGTCGTCCTTGAAGTGCATCAATACCGTCATGAGCACAGTCCACCTACTCTTCGTTTCTTTCTTGTTAATTGGAATGAATTCTCATGCCGGGGTTCGTTTGCCGAACCTGTTCGGGGACCATATGGTCTTGCAGGCGGGCAAGGAGGTTCCCGTCTGGGGTTGGGGAACTCCCGGCGAGGAGGTGACGGTTAGTTTTGCGGGACATTCCGTTATGGTAGAGGTGGACGCGAAAGGTGAATGGTCAACCAAGTTGCCCGCGATGAAGAAGAGCTTTGATGGGCGTGAGTTGATGGTGTCGAGCAAGAGCGGCAACCGAACGATAAAGGACGTGCTGGTTGGCGAGGTCTGGGT
>CAZXKR010000148.1:2372-4792 GCA_964641305.1 uncultured Puniceicoccaceae bacterium
GGTCAACCTGACTTGCCTTTTGGCATTATCCAAATTGCCGGTTGGAGCAATCGGAGGTCCATGACCTACGATATGAACCATCACGCCAGTATTGTCCGGGAAATCCAATTCTTGACTTGGAAACGCACCAAGAACACGGGGCTTGTTGCCACTTACGATACAAATACTTCGGGCGGCATTCATCCCCAACGGAAGTTGCCCGTTGGCGAACGTTCCGCTCGTTGGGCTCTGGCCGAGGTGTATGGGGTGCAAGGTTATGGCAAACGCCCAATCGAGTGGCGTGGTCCCGTTTACGAATCGATGGAGGTAAAGGATGGCAAGGTCGCCGTTCGTTTCGAAAAGGATACCGCTCGAGGCTTGTTGCTCGATCAAGACGTTGAGGTTGGTTTTTACTTGGCGGGGAAAGATCGTGAGTTTCACCACGCTCGAGCCCGCGTCGACAAAGGGGCCTATTCCGTAATTGTCTGGAGCGACGATGTCGCCGAACCCGTGGCCGTACGTTACGGTTGGTCCAACTTGCCTGCGGGTGGCTTGATGAACGCCCGTGAGTTGCCGGCCTATCCGTTTCGTACGGACGACTGGCCCATGACGCCTCATCAATCGACGGGTTCCTACGATGTGAACGCCCCGGATTCTCTTAGCGAATAACGCTGTTCGTTCCTTCTCATGGATAAGTGGTCCGTCTATTTGGTTCGTTGCAAGGACGACAGCTTGTATGCGGGAGTTGCTCTGGATGTTGATCGTCGCTTGGAAGAGCATCGCGAAGGGAAGCGCGGCGCTAAGTACCTCCGGGGTCGTGCCCCACTTGAATTAGTATTGAGGCGCGAACTCGGCGACAGAAGTCTTGCTCTCAAGGTGGAGTTGCGGATTAAAAAGCTTTCGCGAAAAGCGAAGGAAAACATGATTGAGAACCCTCAGATAATCGACGAAATCGCTCATGCCTGCCTAGAGGATGCCTCTTGAAGGGCATTGGAAATTCTTTCTTCATGGACGGTTTTTCTCTTGCCGATTCGTTTCGCCGACAAGTAAGTTTCCTACCTTTCACCCTTTCTTCAAAACTCCATAATCAATACAATCATGGCCAAGAGCTTCGTTCATACTACCCATTATTCGCGCCGCGCATTCTTGGGAGCTTCCGCTTCCTCGGCATTCGCCTTTACTTTTCTCCCCAGTCGCGTCTTTGGCGCCAACGACCGTCTCCAGATCGCAGGTATTGGCGTAGGTGGAAAAGGCAAGAGCGACTTCGACCATGCTTCCAGTCACGGCGATGTAGTGGCCGCTTGCGACGTTGACTCCCGTCGTCTCGATGTCTCCTTGCGCAAGCATCCTTCCGCAGCCAAGTTCAGCGATTACCGCGACATGCTCGATAAGCACGGGGACAAGATTGATGCCCTCAACGTCAGCACCCCCGACCATCACCATGCTCCCGCCGCCATGCGCGCCATGGAACAAGGCATCCACGTTTACGTGCAAAAGCCCCTAAGTCACACTGTCTGGGAAGCTCGCCAAATGCGCTTGTTGGCCAAGAAGAACAAGATTTGCACGCAGATGGGCAATCAAGGCACTGCCGAGAACGGTCTTCGTGCCGGTGCGGAGTTCGTGCAAAAGGGTGGTCTTGGAAAGGTGAAAGACGTGTATGTCTGGACGAATCGTCCCGTATGGCCTCAGGCTCCAGGTGTTACCGAGCGATTCAAGGAAACGCCACCGGTTCCGGAACACATCGATTGGGATTCTTTTATCGGGCCTGCTCCCATGCGTCCCTACCACCCGAACTACACCCCCTTCAAATGGCGCGGTTGGTGGGATTACGGAACGGGAGCTCTCGGCGATATGGCCTGCCACACGGCCAACCTCGCCTACATGGCCTGTCAATTGACCCAGCCCAACGAGATCGAAGACGCCGGCACTGGCCCAATCAACTCCGAGACTTATCCCGCTTGGTCCTCCATCAATATGAAGTTTCCCGAGGCCAACGGTCGCGGTCCCATCGACTTCCATTGGTATGAGGGCAAGGTCGATCTTAAGAAGAAGAACTTGCCCCCCATGGATTTGTTCCATGGGGAAAAGCCCACTAACAGCGGTTCCCTAATCGTTGGAGACAAGGGTATTCTTTATTCTCCAAACGACTACGGCTCTCGCTGGAAAGTGTACGCCGATGGCAAATGGAAGAATTCCAACGAGGTCGACATGCCCAAACCCTACATCCCGCGCAACGGTCGTGGAGACGGTGGAATGAAGGAAGAATGGGTAAAGGCCATCCGTGAAGGCAAGCCTGAGATCGCCATGTCCAACTTCGAGTATTCCGCCAACCTTACCGAGGCCATCCTTCTCGGAAATCTTGCCATGCGGGCCGGAGGCAAGTTCTCTTGGGATGCCGACAAACTCAAGGCAGGAAGTAAAGAGGCCCAGCAGTACGTCTC
>CAZXKR010000149.1:0-4747 GCA_964641305.1 uncultured Puniceicoccaceae bacterium
CCCAATCCCATCATTAGCAAGGCGGCAGCTGCACACAACAGAGAGATCCAGCCCTTCATTGGCGTCTTTGCGATGACTGCTTCACCCGACATCGTCTCCCCATTCCCGAGAAGGGAAGGCCTCGGTTCAATCCCCCACAAAGGAGCCAGTAAACGCTCGGGAAATCGATCTCTAATCGCATTGGTTCTTTCAACTGATGCGACAAAATCCTCGCGAATCCCCAAGATGCGGGAACGATCGTTGTCATTCAAGGAATCGACATGGGATGGGAGTGTCTTCCAGTCTACTTTAACGTCGAGCAATTCGGCAACTTCGGACAAAGCTGATTCCTCCAATCGAACAAGACGAGCATACCCGTCTTTCAAATCTACTTTCATCATAGAAAGCCCGGAATAAATCATGGCTAATGAGGTCAACGCGGAAACAATCCCAAGAAAGACCAATACCCGATGAATCCGAAATGCAAAGCAAAGCAACAAACAACCGAAACAAAGAAGGGCTACGCTAGCTGTGCTGGACAAGACGCCTTTGGTTCCCAGCCCCGAACGATTTTCCAAGGCATCGTCGTTTGACAGAACAGGGGAATATGAACCAGGTTTATCAAAGCGAAGAGTAAAACCGTCATCCGATTTTACTGCCATAGCGAACGCAAACACCTCTTCTCCCTCCTCAATACGCCATTCGGTATAACGATACCGACCTTTCTCTTTTTGATAGTCCTCGTCCAAATCGGGGCTTACCCCACCCTTCTTTAGCTCAACCAATATCTTGCCCGTATCTTCGGATAAAAAGAAATTCGTTGATTCGGAACCTTGCTCGACCGACACCCAACGCGTATCGCCATCCGAATCCTTTTCTTCGCGCTCCTTGAGATATCGGTGATAAAGACAAGGAGTCTTGGTGTACCTTGACGCCAAGGTTTGTTTCCCTTTGACGGCTTTTCCTTGAATGCTCACCTCCCCCGGTATCACGTGATGAACGGAAACTTGGGGAACTCGTTCCATTTGCCTCATGTCCCGAATGACATCGAACCCGATGGACTGGATCCAGAAACCGATCAAAATAAACAAGACTCCCAAAACAAACCAGCCAAGGTACTGAAGGACTTTCTTTAATTTCTTCATCCGATAAACGAATTAACGGTCCGAAGAACAAAAAGAAAACAAAAAAGGGTGCGCAACCTGCCCGGATCGCGCACCCATTATAAAATTACCCTTTAAAAGATGAGAAATTGCCCAAAGCTCACCAGGTAACAATACCTAATAAATTCAAACTCATATATTGGGACAAATTATTCTCAAAAAGACCAATTTGCCGTAAGAAACAGGAAATTTATCTCATAGCGACAGATTGTTCATTCAAGCACACAAGTTGGAAATACTGCTGCGAACAGAATCCGCCGGCACAAAGGCATTCCCACTATCCGAACTCAATCCAACCAGACGACAACTGACTACCGAGGTTCCTGTGTCAGAACCACACGATCGCCCTTACTTTTTTGAACAAGGTAGCGCACAGAAGTGGTTTCGGCAGGAGATCCATCGTTGTTTTTGGCAACGACAAGGAGACCGCCCGCCGTAAACTCTTGCTCATCGACCTTGCCTTTACGATATCGTGTCCAACCAAGGAGTGAACCGTTGTCTTCGTAACGGTATTTATCCTGCCATTCTCGCGGAGTATCGATAAGAGGGTCCACATAGTTGCCCAAGGAGTAGTCAATCGACAAGATACGATCACGATCGTCGTAGACACGCTTCTGGTTGTCGGGGAAATAAACCGAAAAGAAGGCCGGTGCAGACCAATGATCGGCGTTGCCTGCGAAAAGGCCGATGTCCACGCGATTGGACTCCATCGCGGAACCGGGAAGAACTGGTCTACGCTCATGCCAAGGGATAGTGATCTCCACTAGACTTCCGTTCGCATCTTGCTTTTCGATCGTAATACGTTCGGCATCGCCCCGCAGAACCTTCCACCGATAAGACAGAGGCCTTCCGGCAAAGTCTCGAGAGGAACGGGCGTCCAAAGTAAAGCGTAGGGAATTTGCAGATGATTTGTAGACACGGGCGGCAGCGCAAGGGGTATCGAACAATCGTTGGTGCGGACGGAAGTCAAAGAAGTCTTGTCCGGCGACGGGCACATCTTCTTTTGTCACTTTGAATTGAGCCAGTGGAGGCAAGGAATCAGGTCGCAGTTCGTGAACCCTGCGAACCATGGTTTCGGGGTCAAGGTGTTCAGCCTTGAATACAGTAGGATGGGCCTTTCCCGTGAAATAGTCTTCGTCGCTTTCGACGTTCCGGTTGCTCCGACGAAAGACCTGTTGAAGGGTCGGCATAAGAAGCGGAGAACGAACCAGAACCTGTTTTGTCTCAGGTCGAAGGGCCGCCAACATTGCGGCGAAAGCGTTCATAAAGGCACGATCGGATCCGGATGACCCTTGACTTACCACGATGTACGGCACGTTTGCGGGAAAGACATCCCCGTGTCCACCACCGTTTTTCCCATTGCGACCTGCATCATGGTCCTTGTGCTCGGGATAAAAGTAGAGATGGTTCCGCAGGTAATGAAGGGCCAGGCGAGTGGCTCCATTTGGTTGCGTAAGGGCAAAGCGCGCTTGGCTACGCCAATTGCGACCGCCTGTTATGGCAGTCGAGGAATTGCCCAATGTTACACCACTGAAGATAAAATGCCGCTGAAGTCCATTGTGCAAACCCCGTTTACGGAGAGCTTCGCCGTATTCGATCCGGGTGAGTTGTGGAAATCCCCGAAAATTCATGTTGGAGTGATCGCCGTCATGGTTGTCATAGAAATCTCCGCGATTCCCTGCAGCAGTCCCTTCCTCGAACCACTCGCGCAAAAGGTCGCCTACCTTGCCTTGTCCCTTGGCAATCGTTAGCTCTTCAACATTCTTTGCCCTCCCAACCAAACCCAGAAACAATCCTACCTTGGGATCGTAACCTAAGTTAAGTTCATTCAGGATAATCTCGCCATCCTTCACCACGGCAGGAACCGGCTTGGGGAATTTCGGCCACACCGACCCCTCAAAAGGCTTGGCGGCAGCCTTCAGGACAGCGGAAAACCTTTTGTCCTTTCTCAAGTTGAGTAGGTCGGGATCATTCTCAAGGTGAGGAATGTTACGAAAGCCTAGCTCAACCGCCAATTCGAGTTGTTCGAAAGCTTCGTCGGCTTGGTCACGAAGCGCCAAAAGACAGGCAAGGTTGTAGCGTGTAGCCGGTGACTTCGGATTGTGCCTCGTCATCAACCGAAGCATGGATTCCGCTTTGTCGAATTCCTTGGCTCGCATCAAATGCACAACTTGCGCTTGTCCGGCAACCTGACGAGCCTGCAAAGCGGGAAGGTCGAGAATGCTTGGTTTCCCGGGTTCGTCCGCGGCGAAAGACCAAGTCGAAAGGATAAATGGAACGAAGAGAAAGCAAGACCGAAAAAGGCCGAAGACGACTGGAGCCAAGGGCCTCACAGCTTATCTTTGCCCGAAAGATATCCGATGCGGCGAGAACTCTCGCCTGCCTTAGTCCTAAGCTTTATTTGGGAAAGGTCGAAGTCGTAACCCTTGTAGTCTCGAAGGTAAACCACCGTGTTGAAAGTCAACAAGACTTCTTGGGAGGAAACACTTTCGTTGAGAACGCCCACAATCGTTGGCATCGGATCGACAGCCTTAATGCTCCCGAGGAACTCAGCGGCTCGAACTCGAACCATGAGGTTTTCATCAGAGAGAAGTTTCTTGGCATCCGAGACGAGAGGCTTGGCCACATCACCAAAAACCGAAGCAGTGATACATGCCCAGTAGCGTTCCCAAGGATTTTCCGACTCCATGGCCTTTGCCAGCAATTTACGAGCCTTGCCAAAGGGAATGAGACCGAGATCGGCGATGTCCACGAGACGATTGATTTCCTTGGCATGCCGAGCGCCATAAGCGACGCCATCACCGAGAGCCTTAGCGACCATGTGACTCTCAGGATAAAAACTGAGATCGTGAATACCCTTCACTTTTTCAGTCATCCGAGCACGCATCTCTTTCAAGACCGTTTGGTAGTCGGGATTCTTCGCAACGTCGTTCACCTCATGAGGATCTTTGGAGAGGTCAAAAAGTTGCTCGGCGGGACGGGCCTCGAAAAACTGGCTTTGGGCAGCATTCAATTTGCCCGCCTTATGGAGGTTTCTCCATTCGGTAAAGGCTAGCATTCGGTAGCGATAGTTATTTTGCAGGCCGTCGGGATAAAAGCCTTGGTAATTACGAATGTACTTCCAGTTACCTTTGCGTAAGGTACGAACGAAGTCGTACTTCTCATCGAAGCGGTCGGCATAGCCGAAAGCCTCGTCACGAGATTCGAGTTCCTTGGCGGTCGTCCCCTTGCCCAGAAAGGCCTGGCCGTCCATTTGATCGGGCACGGGAAGACCCGCAAGGTTCAAAACGGTCGGACCGAAATCAATGAAACTGACAAAGCCATCGGTGCGAGTTCCTCGCGAATGATCCGCCAAATGCTTGAAGTTTTCGGGAATGCGAACCACAAGTGGAACATGTAGTCCACTCTCGTAGGCATAGCCTTTTCCGCGTGGGAGAACTCCACCGTGGTCGCCAAAGTAAAAAACGAAGGTATCCTCAAGCAGTCCGTCAGATTTGAGTTTTTCCACGACTGCTCCCATTTGAGCGTCCACTACGGTCATGCGATCAAAATATCGGGCATGAGTATAGCGAAAGGTCGGGGTGTCGGGATGGTAAGGGTGAAGG
>CAZXKR010000150.1:0-4730 GCA_964641305.1 uncultured Puniceicoccaceae bacterium
GATTTTTAATGAAGTTTTTCCTATCCATATGTTGTCTGGTCCTCTGCATGGGGCTTTCAATCTCGGCGGTTTCCCCTGACTTTCATTCTTTTTTCTTTCATTCCAATAAGGCCTGTCCTCATTCGGATAAATCCACTCCATGCCATTCTCATGAAGATGAAGGGGAAAAGGAAGGCGATGAGGGGAGTTCCTGCCCGGTGCTTCTTTTCAACAAGTGCTCTCAATTTTCCCATTTCCATGTTTTTTTGTCACAGGCTGCTCTTTCGGTCGTCGAGTTGTCTTTTGAAGATCGCGAAAGTGCATGGTTTTGTCGCAAGACCATTTCCGTTTGGGCTAGGGGACCTCCCCATCGAGCGTAGTCATTTCGTGTAGCGTCGCCTTCCGGGAATTCCCCGAGAGCGGGACCTTTCACTCCTTTTTAGCCAAACGAGGACCAAGCCTCATTTGCAGTCGAGGCCTTGGTTTTCTACATCTGAACTCTCTTATCCAAATGAAACATTTACCTGCCACACTTATGATTTTCGCTTCCTTGGCTTCGGCTCAGGACAAAAACTTAAACGAACGAGTTGAGGAACTCGAACCTTTCGTCATCGAGTCCACTCCTCTTAAAACCAAGGTCGAGGATTTGACCCAAGCATGGAGCGTGCTGAACAAAAGCGAGCTTGAAAAAGCAAAGGCCAACACAATAGCGGATACCTTGGCCAACCAGCCGGGAATCCACCAGACTTACTTCGGACCCAGTTCAAACCGTCCCATCATTAGAGGCTTGCGCAAGCACCGCATCCGCATGCTTCAAAACGGCGTGGAGTCCTTCGACTTCTCCGCATCTTCCGCAGATCATGCCGTTAATATTGATCCCATGTTGATTGAGCGAATCGAGATGCTTAGAGGTTCATCGGCCCTTTTGTACGGTCCGAACGCCATCGGCGGAGCGGTCAACGTCATTGACCGTAGCATTCCCACTCGCTCCTTCGCCGGTTCTCCGGGGGCAGTCTTTCGTACCGGCTACAACAGCGTGAACGATGGTTGGAACGTTGGCGGAATGGGCTTTGCGGGCACGGAATCCCTCAGCTTTCAAATCAACGGGTCCAATAGGGATTACGATAATTACGATTCTCCCGTCGGCAAGATCGCCAACAGCATGGGAGAAAGTCATTCCTATGGGCTGGGTGGTTCTCGCATTTGGGACAACGGCTACGCAGGTATGAGCTTTTCCACGCTGGAAAACGTCTACGGAGTCCCTGGTGAACATGCGGATCTCGAAACCCGAATCGAAATGAAAAGCGACCGCTTCCAGGCTCGTTCCGAGTTCGACGTCACGGGGTCGGACTTCCTGGAAAGTGTTCAATTGACTTTGGGTTACGGGGATTATCTCCACAAAGAAATCGGCAAGGAGGACGAAAACGCCACTGAAACGGAAACGCACTCCACTTTCATCCGGGATGGATTCGAGACTAGAATTGCCTTCGTGCATGAGCTAGGCCCTCTGCGCGGAGTATTTGGCTTTCACGGCCTTTTCGACAACCTCAAGATTGTGGGAGAAGAAAGCATCTTTGGCGGGGACGAGGCAAACGGAACCATCGGTGCCATCTCGGGAGAGGATTCTAGCAGGATTGCCTTCTTCCTTATGGAGGAATTCGATCTCGGAGACACTACTCTGGTCAACGCCGGCATCCGTTGGGAAAACCATGATCGCGACTTGCAAGGCGAAAAGGATACCGACAAGTCCATCTTCAGCGCGGCCGGCGGCATTTCCCAACAACTCGGCGAAGAATGGACGCTCAGCGGCAACCTCAACTACTCGGAACGTACTCCTGAGACTGCGGAACTTTACAGTTTCGGACCCCACCACGGCACGGAATCCTTTGACATCGGCAACCCCGCCTTAAAGAACGAGACCGCAACCGGCGTGGAAATCATCCTCCGGCGCAACATCGGCAAAGTCACGGGACAACTCTCCGCCTTTCACACCCAATTTGACAATTACGTCTTCCTAGAGGCCAACGGCAAGGAACGCTCAGTGCATGGAGAAGACATGCGTGAAATGCAGTATGAAGGCGCCAAGGCCGAGTTCAGGGGACTGGAAGCCGAGATCGACTGGCTTGCTCTGGAAAATCCCAGTTGGTCGCTCATGCTCTCCGCATACGGCGACATGGTGCGTGGAAAGAACGAGACCGAAGGAACCTACCTGCCCCGGATTCCTGCCTCCAGACTGGGTGTCGGCTTTGAAATCCAAGCCGATAGACTGACCTTCGGTATGGATCTCAATCACGCCTTCAAACAGGACAAGATACCCGTGCATGAAGAGGAAGCCGGCGGTGGAGGTGGTCATGACGATCATGATCACGAGCCTACGCCCACTGCCTCCCATTCCCTGCTGAACGCCTACGCCAGTTATGATCTCAGCATGGGAGACGCCGCAGGCCAAATCTTCCTCCGCGGACACAACCTCACCGACGAGCTAGCCCGTCTTCACACTTCCTTGCTCAAGGATTCCGCCCCTTTGCCCGAGGCAGGAGTTGAAATAGGCCTGAGGCTTGATTTTTAGTCCACGGAATTCGGACTCTCGACAACCGAATGAATGGATGCAAAGAGGACAAATAAAAGGAATCGGGCAATCATGGAGGTGATCCTGGGACGGTTGAAAAAAAGGGAATCAACTGTCAATCAATGTGAATGACCAAGGTTGAGCTGAACGGATTTGCTTGCCGCCAGATCAATGCCCTTGGCGTCCAAGCGAGCCTCTACCCTCCACTTTATTCGCGTCCGTCTGTCGCTTAGCAACCTAAAGGCCGAAACCAAGGTTTGCCCGATTCCCGAATTCATGAATTCGGGAGATTGCATATTGGGGGTTGAGATTTGAAAGTCATATTTCGCGAAATACCCTCCCGGATATTCGCGAGCGTTTTCCACCGTGATCTGGTCACAATAAATCTCGTCTCTCCTCGTTCTTTTTTTGTCGCCATCTCGGATTTCAGTTTCTTTCACTCCCCTAAGAGTAACAATCAACTGGTTTCCTTGAATAGCCTTCTTCGTCACGAGGTCAAAACTTCCGGAAATAACCTGTCCGGCGCCAAAGGAAGCTTGAGGTATGGTCAGTTTGATAGAACCGCGTAAAAATCTCATCACAAAATAAATAACGACACCGATCAGTAGAAGGGCCAAGACGGCACAAATGATGATTGAGAGAGTGTTTTCGGGCATGTTGTTACCTTATTTAATGTTAAGTTGGTAGAATCCTAGAAAATGAGAGTTTTTCTTTAAAGGACTCTTGTGGTATTATCAATAAGTTAGCTTCACTGCTTTTTTTAAGCGAAAGCTAAAATGCTTTTGATTGTGACTGGGCGCAGTCAACTACGACTGAACACGTTTTTATAGAGTATGTAGGCCAAGAATGCACCGATGACCTGAGCGGCGCAAAAAGCAATCACGTCGTCCGGACTTATGCCGGCAAACGTGTTCGAGAAAGCCCTGCCAATTGTTCCCGCCGGGTTGGCAAAGGATGTGGAAGAGGTAAACCAGTAGGCGGCCCCGATGTAGGCGGCCACCATTCCGGCCACTCTTTCCGCTGATGCCAAAAGGATGACCAGCAAGAGCCCGAATGTCGCAACGATTTCACTTACGAACAGATTCGGTCCCGATCTGGCTTTCTCGGAGAAGTTCACGGGATCAATTTCGAACATATAGTTGGCGAGCATTACGCCTAGAATGGCTCCCGCAATCTGAAGAGCAACGAAGACGGTGCAAGTCTTGACGGAGATTTCCCCCTTTAAGCAAAAAACAAAGGAAACGGCGGGGTTGAAATGGGTGCTGAATGGCTGAAACGAACTGATTAAAAAATAAAGGGCAAAGACCGTGGCCAGAGTATTGGTGAGCAAAGTTATCTGGTCGCTTGTATCGTTCAGGTTCTCGCCCATTATTCCCGAACCAACCACTGCGCAGAATAATATTCCCGTCCCTAGAAACTCTGAAATGTATTTAGCCATATAATTATGAAATCAGATTTCTCTAGTATTTTGATCATGAATTTTCAACAGTCATTATCCTAGGCATTTCACTGGGTGTCGGCGAAGGCTTATATCCGGTAAAAGTCTTTGTGGTCAATCAGTTCCAACTTGAGCTGATATTGTTATTCTTCTTTTTGCCCTGAATTTCTGCAGAGACAGAGTAACTTATTACGAAAACCCAATTCCCTTGCGTGAGCGTTAAAGGTTTGCCTGACGTGTCGCCCTCTAACTTCAAATTGCCGGAGTCCGCTTTTCCCTTAGTTTTTTTGGAGACTTGACCAAGTCCTCTACGGGGGATGGTTCATAGAGGCACCAGACCCCTGATCCCTACAAGTTAGGTTTCTAAGCGTTTCAAAGTTCTCCTTGTTGCTTGTCGGTTCGATCTGTTAATCGATTATAGCAACGAGGTTTTCGGGCTTTTCTCGCACCTTTTTGACGAACCCCTTCTGTTCATCTTTTCACTGTTTTTAGGGGCACGGTGTCGTGACACAATACTGATAATCAACCGGCTTGGTAACGATAGACCCAGACGATGGTGTCTTCGATTATGACGAAGACGTTGCGGGGCGGATCGAAGTAGGCGAGGCGCTTCTTGCCTGTTGGCATGGGATCACCCGCGGGTTTCAGCATGGTCCAGTGGCGGTGGTCGGGGTCGTATGCCCACAGTGTGTTGGTCTTGAATTCCAATAGGAGACCATGGCCACTGACTGGGTCGTGGTACAT
>CAZXKR010000151.1:0-4712 GCA_964641305.1 uncultured Puniceicoccaceae bacterium
ACCAGACCGAGACGAGCAACTTCCATGTTTATCAAGGCACAGGCTACCTAATCGATCATGAAGGCGTCACCTCAGCCTCCGTTGACGCAAACCCATCCGATGCTGAAGGAGGGACGGTCACGGGAAGTGGCATCTACTCAATTAGTACATCCCACACCCTTACTGCCGAGGTCAATCCGGGCTACAAGTTCACTGGGTGGACTGATGCCGGAGGTAATAGCTTGGGTACTGACGCCACCTTGGAAGTAAACGTTTCCGGCGACATCGCAATCACCGCAACTTTCATTAAACAAACGGAATCCGAAATTCTTGGCGGGATATTCGATTGATAATGGCTTCAGAAGCAAGACGAACACATCTTGCCTAGAATATAAGATTCTCCTAATTTGGAGAATATATGAGCAAGCCGACTCTTTACGTAAAGCAAGGGTGTCCGTGGTGTGTGGACGCGCTAGCTTATTTCAACGCTAAAGGTATAGACCTAGAGATCATAGACGTTCGGGCAGAACCCAAGCGGATGAATGAACTCATCGAGGTCAGCGGTCAAAGCATGACCCCAACTTTCAAGCACGGGGATTTTGTAGTAACCGACTTCGACCTCGAAGAATTTGAAGCTGCCTTGGAGCAAAACCCCGAGGCAAAGAACAATCTGAAAACTTAAGGGCTAGTGGTTTTCTATGCAGCTTCGAGGAATTATTTTCTCCAGCTCGCCGTCTGGGTGCCATTCGAAGAAGAATTTACAGCATCTATCTTCTGCTTAAGAGCTTGAATATTACCTTCAAGCTCATCCAGTGATTGCCGGGCTGTCGAGACATCTCCCAAGCTAAGGGTATGAACGCCAGATGAAGTATCTATCACATTAGCCGTATTGGACACATGCGGTGTAATGTTACCGGACGTTTGAATCTTGGTGACCTCCTTACCGTTACGAGACACAATGTACTGTTGAGGTGATTCAGCTAAACGCAAAGTACTGGTCTTGTCGGTGTTGAATCGTTTGACCTGCCGATAGTTTGTATGCTGCCCCCTGCGACCGACTACCTTTGTGGTAGCCGTTTTGAAAACGAGAAAGTCATGCTCCACGACATGGAACTGAGGATCCACGATGATCTGGTCCGGATTCCCCTGCAAAGCAGAGTAAACAGCAGACTGCATCGATTGATGAACCGTTTTCCCTCCCAAGTCATGCTCCTGAGGTTGGGCACGAAAAGAAGCTCTGCCCGGATCTCCCCACCGGATAATGCCCTCTAGTTCCGCTCTAGTGCCTTCGCCTGCAACGGTTTCTCCGATTTCGATATCGGAAGTAACCTCGGGATAAGGGGTGAGCGGACCCGTTCGACTGGCAGTCCTCGTGCATCCGAAAGAAAACATAAGGGACAAAATGATGAGAGAAAAAACTTCTAGAAATTGCTTCATTGGGAATAGGGATTATGGGAAATAGGAAATCTACAAGATTATTGAGGAACTAGAAATGACGTTGGCTCGCGAAATAGAATTCGAGTCCATGCTCGATATAGTTGTGATGACCAACACCGGCTATGCCCAAACTAAAGTTCCAAGGTGAATTTGGCATGAAGATGAATTCAGTGCCGATGTCCACCCAACTTGAATCAATAAGACTCTCTCCGGTACTAATGTTATACCTCATGAAGGGGAATAGAGTAAAATTTTTGTGGAGGTGATAATGAAGACCCAGACTTGCTCGATAAAGCCAGAAGGCGTCGTCGTTGATATCGTTGCTCGGGAAGTAGCGACCAATTGACAGGCGACCCGACCAGTTCATCCCATAAGCCTCGCTGGACTCGGCGCTAACCATAAAGGCAGCGCTGGACATGGATTCGTCGAAAACAGGAAAGTCGCTGAAGGATTCCGTGTAAGCCACTTTCACTCCCCAAGCGACGTATTGGTTAATTCGATAGTTGGGAAAAAATTCAATTCCCATAACGGCGCCGGTATCGTCAAGACCTCCGACATCAAAATCCGCCGCTGCAATAGGGATGCGGATGTCAAGGTTGGGATTATCTCCAAGAGTAAATCCAAGCGTAATGCCATACAATTCATGCTCGGCAATTTCGCCACTGGGCAACCAATCTTCATTGAATTCCTGTTTGGCATACAAGAAATCCAAATAGAAGTTTTTCATGAAATCGTTGGTCACCGGAATGTCCTTGGGTCTACGCAAGTTTCGCATCCCTTCCGAAAGACTTCGAAAACCCAGATAGTAACCCGACACGTTACCATTCCTTTCAGTATAATGGCTTGGGTCATGTTTAGAAATAGCCCTAGAGGTCGAACCTAAAAAACCAAAGGAAATTAGTAGGCAAAAAGCGACAGGGATAGAAAGAAATCGGGGTTTCATGTAGCAAAGAGGGAGAAGGGATTAGATGAGGCTTAAAAGCCAATAGATGTTAAACTAAGCCCAGTGCACCATTCCAGTATAATTCTGTCAACTTCAATTGAATAGAAAACATATCGGCTCTGTAAGAACGATAGAGGCTACGCCTACACAATTACTTTGAGAAGGAGACGGTGCAAAATTAAGGTGCCCTATACAGTCACATCCGATAAACAGCCTGAGAGGACAGTCAAAAGTTGCCAGTTTCTCTTTAGTAAAACTAAAACAATCCGTGGCGAATGAGACTAGGTCACAGGCCGGAGCAAAATGAGGCCAGCCGTTCAATACCCTTCTCGATAATCGCATCGGAAGTAGCATAACTTAACCTGACGTAACCCTCTGCTCCGAATGCATGGCCAGGCACAACCGCTACTTTCGTCTCTTCCAGTAGTCGAGTCGAAAACTCGTCCGACGAAAGACCAAAGGAAGATACGTTGGGGAAAAGATAGAAGGCGGCTTTCGCGCGTTCACAGGTAACGCCCTCGATGGCGTTGAGTCCTTCAAGCAACTTCAGCCGGCGGCGATCAAAATGAACCAGCATTTCCCGGACGGCAGACCGTGACTCCTCGGGGCGTGCCAAGGCGGCAAGAGCCCCATACTGGGCAAAGGTCGTGGCGTTCGAAGTGGTTTGGCTCTGGAGGTCGGCAACGGCCTTGGCTACCGTATCATTGGCCACGAGCGTACCGAGACGCCAGCCTGTCATCGAATAAGTTTTGCTGAAACCCGCCACGGTTATGACGCGTTCCGCAGCCTCGGATCCGAAAGAAGCCGGGCTATGGTGAGTGACTCCGTCGTAGAGAAGGTATTCGTAAATCTCGTCCGACATGACGTAAAAATCGTTCTCTATCGCCACCTCGACGAGCGCTTGCATCTCCTCCTTTGAATAGATGGCTCCCGTAGGATTGGAGGGGCTATTAAGAACGAGCATGCGAGTATTTGGAGTGACTGCTGCCCGAAGTTGATCGGGAGTGACCTTGAAACCCTGATCGTCCCCGGCGAAGATGAACTTTGGCTTGGCTCCGGCAAGCTTGACCATTTCGGGGTAGCTCACCCAGTAGGGAGCGGGCACGATAACTTCATCGCCGGGACCACAGGTAGCGAGAATCGCAAGGTAGCAGGAATATTTACCACCAGGACTGACCACAACCTGGGCAGGTCGAACCTCCGCAATACCGTTTTCTTCGACGTATTTTTTAGCCAAGAGTTCGCGAAGGGCCGGCAAGCCTGCGGCGGGAGCGTACTTGGTCTTGCCATCGGCAAGGGCCTTGGCGCAGGCTTCCTTAATGAATTCCGGGGTATCGAAGTCGGGTTCGCCCGCCCCGAAACCACAGACGTCTTCGCCTGCGGCCTTTAGTGCTTTAGCCTTGGCGTCTACTGCCAAGGTCGGTGAAGGCGAAACATTCAGCGCCCAAGTGGAAAGTGAATTAGTTTTCATATAAAAGGAATGGTTTTTAAAGGAGACAAGAAAACGGGCAAGCCGTTTTCACTTTCTCATTCAATGGATTGCAGTAGTTCTTCGGACACCTTTGGCGCCTCGTCCAATCCGGCAGGCGTGAAGAGCTCTCTGCCCAAGTCCAGATCAGTTGCCGCCGCAATAACGGTAAAACGTGTTCTTGAGCTAGTGAGAGCATCGCGAAAGTCGAGAGTCTTGGCAATCCAGGTCTCCCCGACCTTCTTGAGACTGACGAGAACGAATGTCTTGTCCGGCACACCGCGACGACCGAAAAACTCGACCCGTAAAGGAGCCTCATAGACATCGTCCAAAGCAAGACGAATCTTTCTTAAAGCGGGAAGAGCCTCACTCGCCCATGCAGGTGGCGAAAACTCGAACAAGTGAGAAGGTCTACCGACGACGCGCCCGGATTTTTGATACTTACCATCCCAAAAAACGAAGGGCATCATGATGTCAAAAAGCCTATGCCCCATGCCCGGGACCAAGGGTTGAAACAAATCAGTATTTGCCAATTCCTTCGATCCGTTACCATCGAAAGCATTCAGCCACGCCTCGGGCTCGGGACCATTACGCATGAGAAAAGCTTTACCTTTTCGATCGGTATGGCCGTTGAGATCGATACGAATCAAACCATGACCAAAGGCCAAACCGCAAAGCGAACCCTCCCGTGTAGTAATTTCACCTCGTCTCGGATAATGCTCCAAACGAAAACGCAAGAAATAGCCATGATGGAAGGCTTCGGCGGCAGGATTAATTCCATGAAATTTGCGAAAACGCTCCAATCGCTCCTTTGCTTTCTCCTTAGTAAGAATCTTGGCAAATCCTCTGGCGGGAAAAATCTTTGGTTGGGCTGACGCGCCTGAC
>CAZXKR010000152.1:0-4649 GCA_964641305.1 uncultured Puniceicoccaceae bacterium
CGTACCAAAACGTCCCTAGACCGTTGGGCTTACCGTCTTTAAAGTTTCCTTCTCCCCCCTTCTGTCTGTTCTCGTACCAGTTAGTCCAAAGCCCGTCCTCCTTGCCGTCCTTATAGTTTCCTTCCACCATCTTATGTCCGTCCTCGTGCCACGCAGTCAGAAGACCGTCCCTCCTGCCGTCCTTGAATTGGGCTAGGTTTTGAACCTGCCCATTGTCGTGCATCGATTTTGCCCATCCAGTGTAAGGAGTTTGCTGATTCGGAGCGTAGTAAAGTTGGTCGCCCTCCTCGCCTTTCTTCTGAAGTTTCCCCGAATCAATCGCCTCTGCGGCGATCCTGTTGCGGGTTTCATTATCGTCCAAATCAATCTTGGCGACTTCGGGAGACTTGCCGGGTGGGGTTACGGGTGACGATTGATTGGATTCGGGACTATCCCCTGCAGGTTTGTATATCTCCCAACCTAGTGGCAAGGCATCCTTAATGTTGGATGTGGGTTCTGTATTCTTCACGTAACCGTCCGTTGTGTTGTTGGCTTTGGTGAAAACTCCTCTCCCGTCCTTTCCCTTAGTGTCGTCATACCAGCGTATATTGCCGTTGCTAAAAAGTACGTGTCCACCTGTCCCGTTCCATGTTCCTGCGGCATCCCATTTGTCGTCACCTGCATCGAGACCGCGGGACCACATTATGGGATAAGCTACGTTGTTAAGTTTACCTACAAAATATTTGGTCTTCGCATTCTCCAACGGTATAGCTACGCAGTAACCTAATGCCTTAACCTGATCGGCATGGAAATCTGCGGCGTCATCAGGAATGTTTGAAGGTATGCCAGGTCCGTCTGAATCTTCGTCCAAGTCCTTAACTTTGTCATCTTCTCCTATGAACCAATGTTCTGGACGTGTATCCTTAGTTTTTCCTCTCCACCAAACGACAAATTTCTCTATACTGTCGACATCCCTAGCCATTGGGAATGACCGTGTCTTCGCTGCAAGACTTTGATACACCGTATTGAGGTTCTTTACAGCGTTTTTTTTCGCCTTTGAAAGTACTAGTTCCATGTAACTTCCTTCAAACATCTTCTGCCCGTTCTCTTCCCACTCCATCCAAAGCCCCTCAGGCTTTCCATCCTTGAAGTTTCCTTCAGACTTCTTCTGCCCATTCTCGTACCACATCGCCATAAGCCCGTCCCGCTTTCCGTTCTTTGCTTGAAGCAAACTTTCTGTTTGCCCGTTCTCGTACCACGAAATAAAATATCCGTCAGGCTTGCCGTCCTTGAATTGGCCCAACATTATTATCTGACCATTCTTGTGGATTTGCTTCACCCAACCCGTGTAAGGCTTTTGATCGTCGAGCAAATACTTGAGGTTCTCGCCTTTTTCGCTTCGACTACGAAGTTTTTTCCCATTAATCGCCTCTGCGATGATCTTGTCCAAGGTTTCCTTGTCGTCCAAGTCAATCATCTCGACAGACGAGTGATCGGATTCGGAACTATCCTCTGTAGGCTTTTGGGAATCATCCGCACACCCAACCATCAGCAGGGCGACGAACATAGCGGCAAGTAACTTCTTCATCTGGTTATTGTAGAGCCTTACGCTTGATTCGCCTATTACAAGTTTTTGCTAATTTTATAATAAGCTTTTATCCCCCAAACCCTACTCCCAGCTCCCTCTTGGTCAACTCAACAATACATTCGCACCAAACGGTGAGATGGGGTTTATATCAATCTTGAGGATGACCGTAGGGCTTTTCGCTTCCTCGACAAATGGCTAGATTGGCCGCCTGAGGATAAGTAGCCTATTCCTTCAGTCGCCTGAAATACTTCCGTGCGGCTTGCATGACTTTGGGTGCGAGCAAGAGGGAGGAGAGTATGGTCGGTACTGCCATGAGACCGAAGGAGACGTCCAGAAAGTTGATGACGTCGTCCATGGTCACCACTGCCGAGATCACGATTGCGACAAGGTAAAAAATAGCCAATGGGATTCTTGCCCGCGACCCAAATAAAAAGCACCCGCATTTGGTTACGTAATAGGAGAAACCGATCATCGAGGAAAAACTAAGAAACAACACGCAGATCAGCAGTAGGTAAGGCCCGGCTCCCGGGATTCCCTCCTCGAAGGCACGAGCCGTCAAGATCACACCATCCTTTCCTCCACCTTCCGAAACTCCGGTCACTAGGATCACTAGGCCCGTGATGGTGCATACGATCAAGGTATCGATCATGGGTCCCAACATGGCGACCATTCCTTCGCGAATCGGTTCACGGGTCTTGGCGGCCCCATGGGCCATAGCCTCCGTCCCCATCCCCGCCTCGTTGGAAAAAGCGGCTCGTTGGACACCAATCATAATCACAGTACCCAAAGCCCCTCCGGCCACGGCCTCACCCGAAAAGGCATCCTTGAAAATGGAGGCCAAGGCGTCGGGTATCTCGGACAAATGCCCCCCTAGAATGACCAAAGCGCATACCCCATAGAGAATAACCATCCCCGGAACGAGCCATGCAGCGACTCGGCCGATCCGCTTTATACCGCCAAGAATGACACTCCCCACAAGCAACGCCACGCACAAACCGAAAAGGCAGTTTCCAAAGTTCACCCTCTCCTCCGAACCCACGAACAACCCATAGGGCTCGAAAAACATATCACGAACGATCTGTGTAAGTTGATTCGACTGCAACAAAGGCAAACACCCGAACATGCCGCACATGCAAAACATGATGGCTAGCGGTTTCCACTTTGGGCCAAGCCCTTCCACGATGAAATACATGGGACCACCCTGAATCTGCCCCACGTCGTCTTTGCCCCTATACATGATGGACAAGCTACATGTGAAGAACTTCGTCGCCATCCCGACCAAGGCGCATACCCACATCCAAAACAAAGCCCCCGGACCACCCGTAGTGACCGCAATAGCCACCCCCGCCACGTTCCCCATGCCAACCGTTGCAGACAAGGCGCTGCACAAGGCTTGAAAATGACTCACCTCGCCGGGCGCCCGCTCATCATCATACTTGCCAAGCAATACCCGAACACCATGCCCAAGATATAGGAAAGGAAGGAATCTTGAGTAAAAAGTGAAGAATACTCCACCACCCAACAAAAGCACCAACAAGGGAAGTCCCCATAGCCAACCGGATGCGACCTTCAAGAATTCTGACATCACTCATGTTCCTTCCGGAAGCCTAGACAAAGTCAAGACTTGCCGAAGCAATAATGAACAAGGGATTGCTTGACCCCGAGTTAGTCGAGACTAATGATTACATGGAATGAAAAACCTACTATTGATATCTCTAGCATCCATATGCCTTGCCTTCGCCTCCTCCTGCGGTTCCGAAGCCGGAGCCAAGAACCTCTGCGAAAAGTGCGGTGATGAAAAGGGCACCGAACAATGCTGCAACGTGGACGCCGAGAAGTGTGAGAATTGCAGCAAGAACAAAGGTTCTCCCGGCTGCTGCAAGTAGCTCGCCTTTCCATCTGCAGGCTATTAATTCCTGCACGCCAAAGCCGAACTCACTGAGTTTCGGTTTAGTTTATAATTTCACCGTTTTGCCTAAAGTGTGACGGGTACCATGCACAAAGAACTGAAAGGAATGTTCGCATGCTTCTTGTCCCTGTTGGGTTTTATTTCTCCGGGGCAAGCCGAAGACGATAATATAAACTGGCCTTCCTTTCGCGGAATTCATGCTGCGGGAATAAGCGAAGGACCGGCCTTGCCGAAGAAGTTTGATGGCCGAACGAGCGAAGGATTAACCTTCAAAGTCGAGATCCCGGGCTTGGCCCATTCGAGCCCGATCGTGTGGGGCAAAACGTTGTTTTTGACAACAGCAGTAAGCAGAGAAGCCGGTGCCTCCTTCAAGCCGGGTTTGTACGGTTCGGGTGAGGCGTCCAAGGATCGAACCGTGCACGAGTGGCAGATCATGTGTTACGACAAGCGCACGGGAAAACTGCTCTGGAAAAAAACCGCGACAAAGGGACGACCGACAGACAAACGTCACGTAAAGGCGACCTACGCCAACTCGACGCCGGCAACGGACGGCAAACACGTCGTGGCTTTTTTTGGTTCCGAAGGATTGTTCGCCTACACGGTGAAAGGAGATTTTTTATGGAAGAAAGACTTGGGGCGTCTAGACGTTGGAGCCTACGACCTTCCCAGCTACGAATGGGGTTCCGCCAGTTCGCCTGTAATTCATGGCGGGAAAGTCATCGTCCAATGCGACACGCAGGGTGAATCTTTTATCACCGCGCTGGACGTCCGCACTGGACAAACACTCTGGAAAACACCTCGGGACGAGCTGCCTTCGTGGGGCACGCCGACCGTGGTGCCGGGCAAGAAGCGAACGCAGGTGGTCGCAAACGGTTCGAACTTTATCCGCGGGTATGAATTCGAAACCGGAAAAGAACTTTGGAGATTGGGTGGCAGCTCGAAAATCACAGCCCCCACGCCCGTCTTCGAGGCAGGACTCATAATAGTGACAAGTGGACGAGCTCCGGAACGCCCCATCTTCGCGATACGGGAGGAAGCTTTAGGGGACCTTACGCTGAACCCGGGCAAAACCAAGAACGAGTTCGTGGCATGGAGTCACGTAAAACGCGGACCTTACATGCCGACCCCGCTTATTTATCGAGAAAAGGTATACCTCCTCCACAACGGCGGCAT
>CAZXKR010000153.1:0-4629 GCA_964641305.1 uncultured Puniceicoccaceae bacterium
CGAGGATACGATTGCGAACCACGTCGGGGGAAATTTGGCTTGCTTCTCTAACGGTTGAAAGGACATCCGTAAACTGAAGATGATAACCCTTTTCTGCCGACGTAGCCAAGGCAGCCCCCTCCCCTGCTCCCACATAGCGAGACAACTTGGCGAAAATCTTTCCCTGCACGCCACCGAACAAAGCAGCGTAAGCCACTCCGAAAACAGTCAATCCGACCAATAACATCGGAGGCACAAAGATCTTCGGGAACCCGAGCTTGCCATTATCTTGTTTGGCTGATGATCCCCACTCTTTCTCAGGCTTCTCCTGACTAGGTTCGGCATCCGACTCAGGAACGGCACGCTCGGTGGTGACGTTGACAAATAGAAACCAAGCGAACGGCAACACCAACAAACCCATCCAGAAACGTCCCGGAGAAGTTTCGATGGCGCTACCGTAAGACCATGCTTCAGCATAAGTAGCCCAAGCAATGAGGATGGAAGACATGCAGGTAAAGATGGTGGACCGACCTAGCCAATCGTACTTTTCTTCACGCAATTTGGACGCAATGAAGTCCAAAACCATCAAGCCAACCCGGTAGCCAATGAAAGCAACGGCAAGAGAACCTGTAATTGCTTGGCCGGATGCGTAAAAAAAGCGGTACAAGTAGAGGGTTAACGCTGCCGCCAAGGCATAATGAAGGGACTCCCTACGGCTCGTTCCAAGTAGAAAGTAAATGGCGAACGCGGGCACCGTAATGGAGAACATATCGGTGTCGTAATAACCCGCCAGAGTACGATTGTAATAACTGTGGGTTACACCTGCAAGGCAGGCGGCAAAAAAGCCCCACAGGGTAGAACCGTATAGGCGACCGATGAGCACGAGCGGAATACAGACCAATCCGGCTACCCAAACCGGTAGCCACAGCAGCAATTGCTCGATGGTAAGGGAGGGGAAGAGCTTTAGCAAAGCATAGGGCAAAGCCGTGATTGCTCCTGAATAAATGGCGGATGGGAGGAGGTTGTTGTTTTGATGCAAGCCCACATGGGCTTTTTGAAGAATGCTGCCGAAATAGAAACTATCGTGAGTGTTGGCCACGGCTACGCCATCCTTGACCATTTGCGGACGAATCAACTGGGTTTCCCCGTTCGCATCGACATAGGTGGCTTGGGCAAACTCAATCCACTCCAGTCGTGCGTAAAAACTAAGCAAATACGCGAGAAGGATTAAGATGATGGCGACCGACCAGTGGGTACGATCCTTGGGCAGTTCGATAAGACCGGGAAAGAAGCCACGACCACGAACGATATCGGCGAGGCCTTTGTCGCTGAAGAATTTCCCGAGCGATTCCCCGATGGACAGATTCAATTCCTCTGTATCCGCAGCGGGTACGGCAGCAGAATCGGCGGATTGACCGGGTTCATCAACAAGGTTATCGTCTTCCTTCATGCGTAATATTCGGCAAAAAGGGAGGGAGTCTGGCGGAACTCGGTCCTAATTGCAAGAATCAGCGAAACTTTTGCTGAAGGGATTTCAGGCTCTTGCCGAGGCTTGCCAGAAGGTCGGTAGTCTTGGGAGCATCAAACGATTTGCCCAAGGGAGTACGCGTGCCCATACGAATGCGAGCCCCAAGGTTTTGTATATGGAAGGCGTAGTCGTTGTTGACCATGATACCCAGAACTTCTCCGCTCTTAGCAAAGACAAGATCACCTTTGCCCGGATCGAATTTCCCGGTAATGAAGGTGAAGCGATTGTGTTTCACACGAATGTAGCGACCGTCAAGACCATCGCGAATGAACTCGGTTTGGCCGAAGCGCGCGTGACCGACATCCACAACGACGGCTTCCGAAAACATGTGGGGGTCCTTTGGTGTACGAAAGAGTTTAACGTCGTTCTTTTCCTCCAGTTCGCGAGGATTGACGTAGACGGGAAAGATCAACATGCGGGGGTCGTCCATGAAGGCGACTTCGTTAACGTGGATAGGCGTCTTGATGCCTTCTCCGGTGATAGTGCCACTTACCTCGATGAGCTTGCGGTGAAAAGGTTCGAGACGAAAGGGACTGTCTTTAGCATGAACTAGAGTGTAAGCGAAGGTGCCATCGACGAGGATAATGGTTTCAGTTTCGTAAGTGTCCACCTTTTCAGCTCCGAGGAAGCCACCCTTGTGACGAAAAGTCATGGTGAGCTTTACTTTGTTTGCCGCATAATTCGAATAAATTTCGTTGAGTGACTTGGCTTGGCGCTCGCTTATTTTATTAAGTGCCTGCTTCTGCTCGGCTACTGCCTCGGTCGTGGTTTCGGCGATATTGGCTACTTGCTGGGTGACGCTCTGAACCTTGTCCCCTACCCCAGCCACTTCCTCGCTGACGTTAGTGACTGTGGCTTTAACACCGGCGACCTCTTGACTAACGGTGGAGACGGAAGCCTTAACTCCGGCAACCTCATCGGTGACGGTGCTGATTTTATCGCCCACTCCGGCAAGTGAGGTGCCGACAGTCTTGAGATCCGTGCCCACATCCTTGAGACCGGAATTCAGAGCGTCGATACGATCATCGATGGCGGCAGTGGACTTTACGAGTTCGTCTCCTCGTTTCCGTTCACTGGCGAGAGCTGCCTCAGCCTTCGCCGCAGCTTCGGCCTTCGCTTTGGCCTGTTCCTCGGCTTTGGCCAGGTCTACCCTCGCCGCAGCCACTTGAGACTCAGTACGGGCTTTCTGGGCAGCCAATTCATCGGCCTGTTTTTTGGCATCTAAAAGATTTGATGCGAGCAGCTCGACTTCCTTTTTTGCAGCCGCATTACGAGCAAGGAGTTCTTCGCGCTTTCGCTCGATGTCCTCTTTGTCTTTCTCCAGCTTGACGGCAGCTTGAGCGGCTTCGTCAATCGCCACTTTGTTTTCGGCGATAACATCGTCCTTTTGAGCAATGAGGTCCTCCTTTTCTTCCAATTCTCGTCGGCGTTCCTCGATTTCTTGCTCGAGCCGAAGTTTTTCATTCTCCAGATCGTCTTTGTCTCGTAGAAGGTTCGCTTCGAGAGTTTCGTTGGTAGCCTCGAGTTCGGCCACGACGTCGTCGTAGTTTTCGCCATCCGAAACCCTTTCCATTACCTCCTTGGAAACAACTTTTTCCTGATCTTGAGCTATGACGGCATCCGCCGGCACGTCAAAACGCGCCAAGGCGAGTATGCTTAGCAGCAGAAAATCGCAAACAACAAGGAGTAGACTACGGTTCATACCTCTTTTGCTCCGCTTGCATGATGAGCAAGTGATTCCGATAAGGCCTCACGAAGAAAATTTTCAAGGCGGCCACGAAGAGAATCCCGAAGAGGGTGGAGGTGTAGGCGCCGATGAGCGCATCCTGCTTAACGTTTAGCACGAGCAGGAGAATCAGGGAAAGGACAGTCCCGCCCAATCCGACGTAAAGCCCGAGATCGAAGAGAGTGTCCTCGTTATCGAGCAAATCGACTTTCAACCGAGGGTCAGCCTCTTCACGTTTTACTTGTGAAATGCGTAACAAGCAGAAGACGAAAATCACCAACTGCATGAGAAAAAACGTACCGGCCACCGCTCCGGTTACAATAGTTAAGTTGTTATCCGGCATAGCTTCGTCCTTGGCCGACATGAGCAGATTCGCAAGCGCAAAATCAAAACCAGCCACGGAAACTTGTCCCCGGGGCGTTTGCAAGAGTGTAGGTTCGAGCAAAAAAAGAATCAGTACGCTGGACATGGACCCCAAAGTGAAACTGCGTAAAAACCGCAAAATCGGCGAGCCTATGCTGCGACTGTAGTTGGGCTTTGGAAGAAGATTGGCTATGGCGGTGCTGAACAACGCCCCAGCAATGAGAAAAAACGACAATTTCAGAAACATGGCCGTTTTTCGGTAGGCGTGAGAGAACCATGTCAACACTGTGCCACCGACAACAGGAAACACAGGCTGAATCGCACTCAAGACGGGACCCGGTTTGTGCACGGGTTTACGCATTTGCAAAAGATACTTCAACGCCTCGGCGCCATGCCCCATGGCAAACTTAATATCATCCAAGGCGGCCACAGTGGCGTCTTCGTCTCCATCCGCATCGTAAACAGGGAAGCTCTTGACATAGGAAAGAACACCCGAAGGATCTCCCGATAACAAAGTTGCGGCATAAACGACGGAAAGTTCTTGCTGAAATCGTTTCTCCGTTTCCACGCGCTCGGCGTATAGGTCTTCAAGCTCAATTTTCTTTTCCTCTGTTTCCTCGGGAACCAAGGAAGAAATCTCTCTCCTAGCGGCCTTGATTTTTCCTGCCACCTCCGAAAGAGGACGATTCCGCATGCGGATGAGGGTCGCGAGATCGAAGACGCCTTTCAAATCGGGGCAACGCTTCGTGACTTCGGCCATCTGAATCAAGTTTAGCTTACGAGCCAACTGATGAGCCGCCCAATAAAAAGCCCTTAATTTTTCTTTCGCCTCCAAGTTGCCCGCCAACAAACCCTGCGAAAGTTTTCCGAGTTCAAAACCGACGTCAGGGCTGAAATAATCTTTTTCAATAGCCATGGCGGTACCCACCATCATGGGCACGAGCATCGGATAGGGAAGCCAGCGACCGTGTTCTTCCAGCTTGCCGTCCGGCCCAATGACGCCCCCGAGCATCACCTCGTAGCCACCGTCTTC
>CAZXKR010000154.1:0-4564 GCA_964641305.1 uncultured Puniceicoccaceae bacterium
CCCTTGCACATGCCCGAGTAGGTGCCCGGTCCTCGCCCACCGCACCCGATGAGGGCGCCTCCCAGCTTTTCGGATGGTGGAACTTCGGGAGCTCCCAGAACGTTGCGAGGCAAGATGGTAAAAGCTGTTGCCCCCGTGGCGGAGGCCGCAAGAAAATCGCGACGTGTTGTTTTTGCTAGAATCTTCTTCATGTAATTTTCCTTGTTTTGTTCTAATAAAAGTTTAGCTCTTTTGGCGTAGGGGGCCCGAGCGGTTTTGGGAGTTCAAATCGACTTTGGCGGTATCTGCAACGTTCAACCAGACATGGACGTGAGGAGCTCCCCGGTAATGCCAGACGAAGGAGGGACCTTCGAGGCGCCAATTGTCCCAGATGCCGTCGTTGCCAAGATCGTCTTTTTTGTAAAAGGTGAGGTGGCATGCATCCAATCCGCCTTGCTTCTTGAGTGCAGTCAATGCTTCTTCTCGGTCCTTCAGGCGATAGGGCTCCAGGAGTGAACGGAGTACTTTCTGGGCATGCTCCTTTTGATCACGGGAAAAGGATTCAATGGAGATGCCATCAATTACGTCGCCTTTAGCTCGGAAGCCGATGTCGGATTCCTCGGGAGCTTCGGGTCGCAGGGCTTTCTCTCTTTGCTTCCCATCGAGCATATCGAACAAATCGTTGGCAGCTACTGCTTGGTGCCAGAACACGTTGTTTGGATGTGCAGCCTTTTCGTAGTAACCACTGGCCGCATGGCCGTAAACAATTGGACCGCCAAAGGCCATGTGTTCTGCGGAATCACCGTCGCATCGTACCGTGCCATGTCTGCCCGTAAGAACGAATTCGTAGTTTTCCCCATTGGTTGCCGGATCCCCGAAGATAGCGATTCCTTGTTTTTTACCGAACCCACCCATATCGTCCTTGAACTGCTTGTCGAATCGTTCCACCCAGTCGGGATTTACAAGTCCTTCCCAAGTCTTTCGGATAAGGACTTGTTGTTCCTTCGTGTAGAAATCGCTTGTGAGAGCGTGATTTGTGATACGCCAATTGTTGGAAACATGGGTTCGGAGCAATCCGTTTTTCTTATCCCTGTGGTCCCAAGGAAAGCAAAGTACCTTTTTTTGACTGTCGCTTAAGGACGAATGCAGAAGCTTTACGTAGCTCTCAGATGTTTTTCCTTTAGGAGCTAACTGTTTTGCTGATAGCTCCGGAACAGCGGCGAGCGAGGCCGTCGCAAACGCTGTTGTTGAAAGAAAGTCGCGACGGGTGAGACTTTTATCATTCATGATGTTGGAATTTGTGGGTTTTGGAAAAAGAGGAGAACATTACCTTTTGGTAACTTTACTCCTCTGGCAAGCTTTGGAATCAGGATTCTAAACATTTTTTCCAGAACCCAACGACATGGAATTCTTAAGTTCTTTGCTCTTGCTCGATAAAATATTATTAGCTAAGTTAAGAAAAAATATAACTAAGTCATGACACTTTATACTACGCACCAAGCGAAAACTCACTTGTCTCGGTTGCTGGATGAAGCCGAATCAGGAGGTGAAGTCGTGATCGCCAAGGGGAAGCGACCTGTCGTTCGGTTGGTCCCTCATTCAGTTAAAGCCAAACGCCCTCGACCGACGGTTGGTGAATCAACTTCCAAAGCTGTCAAAATAGTGGAGACACGCGAGGTTCAAGGGAAAGTGGGAGATACTATAGTATACTTTTAACATGCGCGTTCTGTTGGATACTTTTCCTTTCGTGTGGTTGGCGGCGGAACCGACGAAACTGAGTCGGTTCGCAACTGAAACCCTATCAGACGAGACAAATGATTTCTTTCTTAGCGATTCATCCGTACTTGAGCTTTGCCTGAAGTATAATGACGGTTCCCTTGAAATGCCACAGGCTCCGAGGGACTGGGTTGAGAAGCAACGAGAACTGTGGCAGGTGAAGGCGTTACCCCTGAGGCGCGAAGCTTGTTACCGTTTGTCCGAGCTACCTTATCACCATGATGATGCGATCGACCGCATTCTCGTGGCCACTGCTTTGGCGGAAGGTTTGAGCATTCTTACTCCAGACGAGGAGATTAAGAAATACCCCGTAACCACCATTTGGTGAATTAGGTGCCGATTGGATGCCAAGTCGTCTTGGTTTCCTGTAAGCTGAGAATGGGAGATAATCCGGGATGATTCGTGGCGGAAATGGCCTTGGATGGTAGATGCACCACTCGTTTTAGGTTCAGTGCGGAGTTTTCCTCAGTAAGTTTTCTTTCCTTGGGCGATAAATCCGCGGCAAGGATTGCATTCACGGCCATGTGGGTGGAAAGATCGGGAAGAAGTTCTTTGCGGAAGCCGGTCAGTATATTCACAACCCCCGAGGGTACGTCGGATGAGTGGAGTATCTCGGCAAAAGTTGCGGGAGCGAGTGGATGAGTTTCCGAAACAAGGGCAATGGTGACGTTGCCACCTGCCAATGCCGGAGCCAGTAGCGTGGAAAGGCCCAGAATGGAAGGTTCGTTAGGAGCTACTATTCCCACTATCCCCATAGCTTCAGGAACGGAAAAGTTGAAGTGCGAAGAGGACACAGGGTTTACCGAACTGTGGACTTGAGCGTACTTGTCAGCCCAACCTGCGTAATGCACAAAGCGTTCGATGGCCGTTTCCACTTCCTTGCGAGACTTGGTGGCAGGCACTCCCTGTGAACAGATTTCGTTGACCATTTGTTCCGCCCGCCCTTCCATCATCTCAGCGATTCGGTACAGGATTTGTCCGCGATTATAACCCGATCGGCCCGACCAGTCGGAAAAGGCCTTTCGAGCGACTACGACCGCTTCGCGCAAGTCCTTGCGGGAAGCTCGACAGAGGTTGGCGAGAAGTTCACCCGAAGGTGAGCGGGCCTCAAAGGTTCTGCCTGATTCGGTCCGTGGGAATTTGCCGCCAATGTACAATTTGTAGGTTTTGGCGACTGAGAGCCGTTTGTCGGGGGAGTTTCTGCTCATCATCGGTTTCCTCCCGTTTCACTGATGTTTAGGTAGGCTTCCAGTCCATGGCGACCGCCTTCCCGGCCGAAACCACTTTCCTTGTATCCGCCAAACGGAGAGGCGGGGTCGAATTTGTTGAAGGTGTTGGTCCATACGACGCCTGCCTTGATGCGTTCACTTACATGGAAAGCCTTGGCTCCTTTGTCCGTCCAGACGCCGCCCGATAGTCCGAAGGGCGTGTTGTTGGCTTTCTCGATGGCTTCGTCGACGGTTCTGAATGTTTGTACGGCGAGAACCGGGCCGAAGATTTCTTCCTGCGAAATACGATGAGACTGGGAGGCGTTGAGGAATAGGGTGGGGGGGCACCAATTGCCTCGCTTGGGAAGTGAGCATGAAGTTTGGAAGATTTCAGCGCCCTCGCGTTGACCCACCTTGAGATATCCTTGGATTTTCTTCAGTTGTTCCTTGGAATTGATTGCTCCGATGTCTGTGTTTTTGTCGAGGGGATCACCTACGACTAGAGTTTCCATACGGTCTTTCAGTTTGCGGACGAGTGTTTCGGCAATCGATTCCTGAACGAGTAGACGTGATCCGGCGCAGCAGACGTGACCTTGGTTGAAGAATATGCCGTTAACAATTCCTTCAACGGCTTGGTCGAGAGCTGCGTCCTCAAATACAATGTTTGCGGCCTTGCCACCCAGTTCAAGGGTGAGCCGCTTGTCTGTTCCCGCTAATGTCTTGCGGATAAGCTTGCCCACCTCGGTAGAGCCGGTGAATGCGATCTTGTCGACATCGGGATGGCGAACAATAGCCTCACCTGTCGAGCCTGCTCCCGTAACAATGTTAACGACTCCGGGCGGGAGGTCCACTTCTTGTATGATTTCCGCCAATTTCAGAGAGGTGAGTGGTGTGGTTTCGGCAGGTTTGATTACTACTGTGTTGCCTGTGGCGAGTGCGGGAGCGATTTTCCAAGCCGCCATGAGCAGTGGGAAATTCCACGGAATAATTTGTCCGGCAACTCCCAGGGGACTTACTTTCCGCCCCGCGAAAGCGTAAGAGAGCTTGTCGGCCCAACCTGCGTGATAAAAAAAGTGAGCGGCAACGAGGGGGAGGTCTATGTCGCGTGATTCCCGGATTGGTTTACCACCGTCCAAGGATTCCGCAACGGCCAGTTCGCGAGATCGTTCTTGAATAACCCGAGCGATGCGGAAAAGGTATTTGCCTCGTTCCGAAGGTCGGAGTCGGGACCATGTCCCTTCGTAGGCGTTGCGGGCGGCTGTAACGGCTTTGGCGACGTCTCGCTTGTCAGCCTCAGCCACCTTGGCGAGAGTCTTGTGACTGGAAGGGCTCGTCGTGTCAAAGTACTTTCCACCAGTCGGCTTGACGAATTTACCGTCAATAAAGAGATCGTAGCTGTCGTTTAGTTTGGCGAGTTCGGGAGACTCGGGGGCGGGGTCGTATTGCCAGTCCGTATCGAACTTCAAGTTGTTTTTTTGTTTTTTCGCCATATCGGAAAGGGGATCAGTCGAGGGAAAAATAGTTTGACGATTGGTATACGCCGGAACTTTGTTTGACGATTTGCATGAGAAGATCGTTGGCGAGACTACTGGCGCCGAATC
>CAZXKR010000155.1:0-4520 GCA_964641305.1 uncultured Puniceicoccaceae bacterium
GGTTCACAGGTTAATTGCTCGCCCTTCTCGGTAAGATAGGTCTGCCGCCAAAACGATAGCCAAACTGTTTACTGCGTCTTCTAGATGGTCCGTTAGGTCGATGTTTTCTTTAATTGCCTTGAGAAAATACGCCTGTTCCCGTTCGCACAACTCATCATGACCTGGCTCGTCCTCGGTATTTATAAATTCATCCTCGTGTACAAATTCGCCCTTTTCATTTAATTCGGCATGATGAACCTTCAGAATATTAGTCTTGCAGTGCGAGTCGACATCATCGCTCTCAACCTCTTCTATCTTGTCGGCAACTATGCTCACGCAACCCTTGGGTCCCATTGCGTCTTTAACAAAAAAAGCCGTTTCACTCACCATTGGCCCCCACGCGGCCTCATACCAACCACTGGAACCATTCTCAAACTGGATATTAAGAATCCCGTAATTATACATGGTCGGACTTATTTCATCGCTAAGCCTCGAACCAACAGCATGAACTCGCGTCGGCTTTGAGCGAGTCATCTGACACATAACGTCTACATAATGAACGCCACAGTCAACGATTGGCGAAGTTGTTTTCATGAGATTTTTATGCGTTTCCCAATTCTCTCCCTTACTTTGTTGGTTAAGATTCATTCTCATTGCAAGGGGGCTACCCATGTCACGAGCAATTTCAATAAACTTTATCCATGATGGATGATGCCGAAGTATGTATCCGACGACAACCTTTCGATTTACTTCCTTGGCTTTAATGGCAATGGTCCGAGCCTTCTCGACAGTTTCCGCAAGGGGTTTTTCAACAAAAACATGACAGCCGAAATCAAGGGCGGAAATGGTGTAAGGAAAGTGGGTTTCTGTATAAGAAGAAATGGAGACGGCATCAGGTTTGGTTTCTCGGAGTGCCTGATTAAAATCAATATATTGAGGTATAGGGCCAAGTTCATCCACCATATCCTGAGACGACCTCAATGATCGAGTTACCACACCGCATATCTCAAATCCTTCTAATTTGGAATAAGCACGGGCATGAGAAATGCCCATATGTCCAGCACCAATAACAAGTACGCGTATAGTTTGCTTGTTCATTATCATTTTATCATAAACTCTTCACTTATTTAAATTAAGTGCTTCAATAATATGCCGTTTGATAGTTAATGGTTCCACCCCCTTCGTCGATCGATAAAAAATCTTCGCTTCAGATGTTAATAATCCAAGAAATGGAGTTGTTTCTATTCCCTCTTCTGCTCTGAGGTCAGCAACTGGAGAAATTTCGGTGCCTGAGCAAATATAATTTGTTCCCGAAGACTGAGTTTCGACCAAGAGTTTTTTCGCGACATCAGTGAAATCGTTGCCATCCACACAAATGGTAACTAACTTTAATCCTCTTTTTCTGTAAATTTTATGGATTGCAGCGAGTTGAAGCAATTCTTGACGGCTATTCTTATCTTGATTGCTCCATACATAAATTAGTGTTGGTAGCTTTGAATCATTCCTTCGAACAAACTGTAGTGTTCTTATATTCGCATTTTTCAAATAAACGCTTTCCCTAGCAAAACGCTCTCTCGTTTTTTCGGCAATTATACGGTCTTTAATCCACTTGATTGAATTTCCAAAAGCTAGCCCCCGAACCACTGTCGGTTCGATTCCCTGAATCAAGGAGTTAATCGCAATCCTTAGCTCTTCGCGATCCTCCCGTTCCGGGTTTTTGGGATCTCCAATCCTTCCGGAATACCGAAGTTTTCGTTTCTTATCGAAGAGGAAGGCATGGGGAGTCACCCTAACCCCATAGGCTTTCGCTACCTCTTGCGTTTTCCCGTCATAGAGATACGGAAATGGATATTGCAATTCCTTTGCCCGCAATGCCATCTCAGGAAGAGTATCCCCCAATGCCGAATGAGACAATTCATCAGGCAAAATCGCTTCTGGATCGTTTGGCGATATAGCAATGACTGCCAATCCTTTATTACGATACTCTTTTGTCAGACGAATAATGCGATGCTGAAAAATTTGCGACTTCGGACAGTGATTTGAAAGAAAGACAATTGCGAGCAGTTCGGATTTCTTGAATTCTGTGGAATCATAAATGCGACCATCAACCCCCGGCAACCGGAACGGTGGCATATCCTCTTGGTTGTCCAAGGCAAAGGCCGATGACCATACGACCATAATTGCCGGCAAGAATCTCATGCGATTCATAAATTATTAATCTGGGCATTTCGCTTTTGGTTGGCAAAGGAAAATATCACTTTCTTGAAGCCCAACGGACGATTGACCTTTTTGCGTAGAACACTACTTTTGAGCTTTTAATGTAAGATGCACCCAGAGGATAACGAAGACAAGTGGTTTAGCGGAAAAGGCCTGTGGAGCGATGTTGATGACGAGGACTGGAACAACTGGTCTTGGCAGCTTCGGAATCGCATAACTAGTCTTTCCCAACTTGAGGAATACCTAGAATTGACCGATGAAGAACGGGAGGGTTGCCGCCTTGCGAATAGTAAACTGTCAATGGCGATCACACCTTTTTTCTTTAATTTGATAGATCCCAAAAACGCCGACTGCCCTATTCGCCTTCAGGTTATTCCAAGGGTTGAAGAAATGACCACCAGCCAAGAGGAACTGCTGGATCCCGTTGGTGAGGATGAACACTCTCCCGTAGCTGGAATTGTTCACCGATATCCTGATCGCGTCTTGTTTTTGGTTACAGACCGATGTGCTTCATATTGTCGCTACTGCACTAGAAGTCGGATGGTTTCAAATGCCCAAGATTACAATTTTCATCCTGCTCTGGAGGATGGACTCGCCTACATTGAGCAAAACGGCGGCATTAGAGATGTCCTCTTGAGCGGCGGCGATCCATTGCTTTTGTCGGATCGCAAACTTGATTATCTTCTGGATCGATTGCGGAAGATTCCTCATGTCGAATTTGTTCGCATTGGGTCCCGCATTCCTGTGTTTCTGCCACAGCGCATCACGCCGGAATTGTCGGAAATCTTCCGAAAACACGGGCCCGTTTGGATGAGTATTCACGTTAATCATCCCAAAGAGTGTACCGCCGAACTCAAAAGCGCATGCGAGCAACTAGCGTTTTCTGGAGTGCCTCTGGGGAATCAATCGGTCCTGTTGCGCGGCGTAAACGACGATTTGAAGGTTATGAAAAGTCTTGTACATCGTCTTTTAATGATGCGCGTCAGACCTTATTATTTGTACCAGTGTGACCTTATTACGGGCAGTTCACATCTTCGGTCCAACATCTCAACGGGTCTGGATATTATTCGCGGTTTACGCGGACACACAACAGGTTATGCCGTACCGCAATTTGTGATCGATGCTCCGGGAGGAGGGGGCAAGGTTCCGATAAACCCTGATTACGTTGAGCAGATTTCTGAAAATGAAATCGTTTTCAAAAACTTCCAAGGTAAAACTTATCGCTATCCTCTTCTTGGCGGCACCATCGGTCATGTCCCAAATATAGATGGCTTCCGCGATAAAATTTTGACTTGATTTCCGCGATGTCACCAGGGAAAGAAAGCGGCTAGGTAGCCTTTGGGATAACTATTTTCTCCTTCTGGAAGTTCGATAAATCCATCAGTCCCCGCCAAAGCCGCCAAGTCACCGGAATTATTTGGCGGGCGAGGCTGCACGCACATTGCACCCGATGTGCTTTCCTGTATGCATACCGGCAGGAATCGAGTGAACGAAGGTGTATAATCAAAAGGCTCCATCAATTCTGCAGTAATTGGGAAATTCGTTCTAATGCCTTGCATGAGGTTTAGTGTTAATCGGACATAGCGAACGAAACCAACGACTGCAGATATGGGGTTTCCCGGTAATCCAAATGCGATCGGTCCGTCTGATATCTTCCCAAACCACAATGGTTTTCCGGGGGTTTGACGAACACCGTGAAAAATCGTCTCGAAGCCACAACCGGCAAGAACATCAGGAAGATAATCCTTCCGACCTACAGAAACTCCACCCGTGAAAATCAACAGGTCTGATTCGCCTACAAGCAGTTCTACCGCTTCGCGAATCTTATCCCGGTCGTCAGGCACTCGGTTCACAACGGGAGGCTGAAGGCCCTCTAAAACACAGGCCGCAGATAGGGCATGTATATTAGATTCGCGTATTTGAAAAGGCGTTGGTGTCGATTCCACGGGAACGAGTTCTTCGCCTGTACCAAGAATACCGACTACCGGGAGCCGAGATACGGCAAGTGTTTTGTATCCACATGTTGCGGCAATTGCCACTTCTCCAGGATTCAAAATACTCTCACCAGCAACAAGTTGGTCACCCTTGGCATGATCACTTCCTTTGCGATGAACGAAAAGTCCGGATTCAATGAGAACCCCAGTTGGGGCAGTGATTACAACCTCGTCGCCTTTCCTTGCAGCCCACTCGACGGGCAGTACGGTATCGGTACCAGGGGGTAGAGATGCACCCGTTGCAACCTCTACGCATTCCTGCACAGATTCGACGGTTGCACCGACATGACCTGCCATTTGTTGACCACATACGACAAACTTGCGAAGGCC
>CAZXKR010000156.1:0-4504 GCA_964641305.1 uncultured Puniceicoccaceae bacterium
CTGATCGGCTACGAACCAAATGAAGTTTTCTTGTCCCGGCATGAGGTCCATCTTGCCCGCTAGTTTCGGAAGCCAGAAACTGTGTATTACGTCTTCGGTGCGAAGGTTTAGTCGAACCGCTTTGCTGGCTGGAAATACAAGTTCGTTTGATGTCACGATCCCATACTGGGGATATTCGAAAACCCAGAAGAATCTCTTTCCCGTTACGTTGACGGTGATGGCATCTTCAACTGCTGATCTTTCCAAATTAAGTTTCTTCAACATTTCCGTATCGTTAGGATCAGGCACACGATTGAACAGCACGATCCCCTGTAGAGTAGGGATTGCAAGAATTACTAATATAACGGATGAGAATAAAATTAATGATGTCTCGATTTTAGGGTTTCCATGGGTCTGTGGTGGGATTTCCTTGGCATCTTCCTCATCCTTTACCCGATATTTCCACAATACGAAAAGGAGACACCCGCCAACCGCGCAAAAAAGGAAGATGGTGATCCATACAGAGAGCATGAAGACGTCGTACTGATTTTGGGCCACGATGCCCTTGGGATCCAAAGTCGATTGCTTGTGGTCTATACGGGAGCAACTACCTAATATCAAAGGCAGAGCCATCCCGAGGTACGTCGGGAGTTTGAGAAATAAACGTAAGATTCGTTTCATCGTTAGTTTTGGCTGTAAATGTTGCTAGGCTCTACAGGTATCGGTCGACTACCAGAGCCACAAACAGAATAGGTAAATAAATGATGGTTGCGTAGAAAAGTTTGCGGGCCGCGAGGTCGCGATTTTTGCTCCACAAGAATTTGGCCGATGCCCAAACGATATAAAGACTGAGAGGTAGGGCGCTCAAGAGGTAGGACATTCCTGGTTGAGGTTGGCCAAATGGTGAGAAGATGGGAGCAAGCACCAACCCTGTAAGCAAAATGGCGTAAAAAAAGCTTTTGCGGGCGGAGCCCTTGCCGCCGTCTCCGGCATGGGATGGCATGACGAATCCACCCCGTCGATAATCTTCACGATATGTCCATGCGATGGCCATGAAGTGAGGGAGTTGCCAAGCAAACAAGATGCCGAATAGAATCCACCCGAAAGTGGTGGGTTGGCCAGCCGCCGCCACCCATCCGATGAGTGGTGGCAAGGCTCCTGCGATAGCACCGATCTCGGTTGCGTAAACGGTCTTTTTCTTGAGCGGAGTATAGACTAGAAGGTATGTAAGCAAGGTGCCCAGCGTGAGTCCCGTCGCCCAAGCATTGGTTCCGAACCAGAGTATGAGCAAGCCTATGGCGGATATGCCCAGTCCGAAGGCCAAGGCAGTTTCGGGTTCAATTAAACGGGAGGGGAGGGGGCGTCCTGCTGTACGAGGCATCCGGGCATCTTCGAGGCGCTCCATCCATTGATTGAGAGCGGCGGCCCCTCCTGCTGCGAGTGAAGTTCCCAGCATCAAGGACCAAAAGGTGAGGGCTTCCTTGTTGAGCGGGTAGTGGGCTAGGTAACCAAGTGCAGCCGTAAAGACCGAGAGCATGCTCAGTCTGGGCTTAGTGAGTTCGAAAAGGGCCGAAAAGTTGAGTCCTGTCGTTCCCTCAAACGATGCAGCATCAGCTTTCGCCGCATATTCCTTGGATCCGTTGAAATTCATCTCTGTAAAATTTACTTTAGGGTTTGTCTAAAACATCATTTTTCTCGACTGTTGCAAGGTCATTGCGCGGGGTTCCGGTATTGAAAGGTTCTCTAATGAGTCGATTCAGCTTAGCTCACATCACGAAAATTTGCCTTCAAGCTTCATGTGCGAGTTATAAAGCGGTCCGCGCAAGTGCCGGAGCAACAAGGAACGGCAAGCGTTTGGGCGATCGGCAGCAAGACTGCATAAATAGTGTCTCATGCATGAGGGGCGAGTGCTCGTGCATTGGATTTGGTTTTTTTCTTTTTCCACTTAAGGTTTTCTAATGTGATTTAGCTTTGGACAAATAGCATAACTAATGACATTTTAATTTTTCGCAAGTCGATTGCCATTCCCTTTTTTAACGACGAATTCATGTTTCGAATCTCAATATCTCGGCTAATTCCGTTTTTCTACAGCCTTTCTCTGTTTTTCTTCGCCGCATGCGGGCATGAGAATGAAATCGCGTCCGTATCATCCGTTGGCTTGGGCGAGATTCGTGCTGAAGTTTCGTCCATAGACCGAAATGCCAGTCGCATTACTGCTATTCCGCAAACGATTGGTAGACAAGTGCTAGGGTTTCCCGAACTCGATCTTGGGAAATCCATTGAATTTCAAGTGGAACCCGGTGATTTCGGGTACCTGTCTTCTGGCAAGGTATTTCGAGCCAAGGTTGAGAAAGTTACGGGATCTGATCCGATTAACCGAATCTTGAGCTTGTCGAACATTTGGCCGGATGATCCCTCTTCTCGCAATCGTGTCGACAATCTAAATCGTATGCTCAGGAGGGATACTTTGAGTCGTGGCGACGACCCTATCCGCACCATTGGTGAATATCTTCCCCCGTTCGCTCTCTTCGATCAAGACGGCAACTTGCTCACGACCGACTTTTTCGATGGCAAGAGCACTGTTTTGAACTTTATTTTCACTCGTTGCTCGGTGGCAGAGATGTGTCCTGCGGCTACCACTCGCATGAGACGATTGCAAAACCTCGTTTTCGCCAATAACATTCCCGATGTTCAGTTTCTTTCCATTACGCTCGATCCGGAATATGACGTTCCCGGTGTGCTCAAGACTTATGCCCTTGCCTACGGAATCGACGAATCGAACTTTCGCTTTGCCACTGCGCCCAAGTCCGTGATCGACGATCTTGTCCGACAGTTCGGTATCAGTCGCAAAAGAGATGATCCTACGACTCTCGATCACACCATGCGCACACTTGTCGTGAATAGTCGCCGACAAGTCGTCTATCAGGTGCCGGGAAAAGGTTGGTCGGCGGATGACTTTTTAGCCCGACTAAAAGGATGATCGAGCAATGAAAAGTAGTGGCACTGACTCTTCTACGAAAACTTCCGCCAAGGTTACGGGTCTTCGTCTTGCGGTTTGTACGCTCCCTTTCTTTGCCGCCTATTTGGCGATTAGGGCGATTCCGGTGGAACCTTGTGACTTTTTGCACGCCAAGACTTACAATTCAGAGGGTACCCTTGACTACTGCGGTCCAGGTGATTCCGGTTTCGTGGATCTTACTCGGCGATCTTGGCCCCTGAGCCTCAAGTTGGAAGCCCTCGACGAGCTTGGCATTGGAAAAGCATGCCGCTTTCGCGCCGAAATTCATCAATTCGACGGTTCGCCCCTCGGCTTTGATGACGTCGCTTTGAGTCATACCAAAAAAATACACCTTCTTGCCATCGATCCCGCCCTTGGGGACTACATGCACCTGCATCCTGTTCCCGATCCACAATTTCCTGGTGTCTGGACTTTTTCGCTCACCCCTTCCTCAGCGGGTGCCTATCGCGTGTTTTTCGATTTCATTCCCGTCAGAAGCCCTCGTCGCGTTCTGCTCTCCGCCGGGTTCGAAGTCGCGGGTCAACCGGGTTCACTCGCCGGGGGCGAAAGTCTGAAGGTCGAACGAGCGGGATATTCCTTTTCCGTAACTCCTGAATCTTCCGGTCTTTCCACGGGGAAGGACGCTTACCTTCGTTTCGAAGCACATGATGCCAAAGGAAATCCGGTGGTTTTGCAACCGGTTATGGGAGCGTTTGCTCACCTTGTCGCCTTCGACGACGAATGCCGAGGTTTTGCTCATCTCCATCCCAAGGAAAACTTGATCCCCGTCGAGGGGCAGGATACCCATCGCGGACCCCTTACCTTTGGCTTTCGGCCTCCGGGAGCAGGCCACTACCGTCTGTGGGCCCAGGTTAGGATCGACGACCAAGAGATCTTCGTACCCTTTGACCTCCAGTCCGGAGTTTGAAGAAATACCACATTTCCGTTGGCAAGTATTATGAGTGAAATTGAATCTTTTCGTGGTCGTGAAGCAAGGCAAGCATTAGCCAAGAAGTTAACCGTTGCGGTGTGGGTCATCTCCGCTGCCGTACTTTTTCTGGTGGGGCTCATGCGGCAAGTGAAGCTTGATCTTCCCGAGGGCATGAGCTTGGACTTTCTTCCCCCTCTTCACGCTCTATTGAATTCAGGGGCTGCTTTTGCTTTGTTGATGGCGATTTTTTCCATCAAAGGCGGAAAAGTACAGAGTCATCAAAGATGGATTTATATGGCGATGTCTTGCTCGCTACTCTTTCTCCTATGCTACGTCGCCTACCATTTTACCACTGCCGAGACGATTTACGGGGATCTTGACCGTGATGGCGCCTTGAGTGATGCGGAGATGCAAGAGGCAGGCGCCATGCGTTCGTTTTACCTTTGCATTTTGCTTTCACACATTGCCTTGGCGGCCATTAGCCTGCCTTTCATTCTCCTTACTTTCGTCTACGGATTCACCAATCAGTTCGAGAAGCATCGAGCAATGGCGAAGAAGGTCTTTCCTGTCTGGCTCTACGTGGCGATCACGGGACC
>CAZXKR010000157.1:0-4432 GCA_964641305.1 uncultured Puniceicoccaceae bacterium
CGGTTCTTGCGTGGCGAGCGGACTTGGCGTAGTAGAAGTTGCCGTCGTCGTCGGTCTGCAAGCCCATGGCGAATTCGTGAAAGTGTTCGGTGACTTGGTGGTCACTATTGAGGGATTCGTAGTAGTCGGTCTCCCCGTCGCCGTTCAAGTCGCGTAGAACTACGAGCTGGTCCCGGCAGGCGAGGTGCACGACCTCGTCGATTACCCGTACGCCCAGCGGTTGAAAAAGTCCGGAAGCGATCCGTCGCCACTTTAATTTTCCATTGCCGAGGTCGTCGCCGATGCCCGATACGATCCAAACGTCCCCGTGCCAAGTGGATACCGCGGCTCGCTTGCCGTCCTTAAAGAAGTCGAACCCGGATAGCCGCATCCAAGAGTTCCACGGGGTAACGGGAGGAATGGCGATTTCATCGACCACGTACGGTTTTTCGGATTCGGAGACTTTTGCATCAACCTCCACGTCATGGGCCCACCGGGGAGCTGCGCCCTTGGTCAGGGAAGAGAGATCATCCGTTTTCATCGAATCAATGATTTTACCGAAAGTAGCTAGTTCCGAGGCGTCTCCCCGCCAGTGGAGAACTTTTATGTCTCGTTCCTCCTTGGAGGTCGGTATGCGGAGTAGCAGGTGTCCTTTATCGGTGATCCAAGTGATTCCTTCGACGTTGCCGACCACGGATGCAGCCAACACCGGACCATCGAGTTCCTCAGTGGCTGGTTCGGGTGCCTTGGGCTTGGTTTCATCCTTCTTGGCCTTGCCGGCGATTTCGATTCGGGAAGAACCTTTGAAACTCAGCGCCTTCCCCATTTTGCCGGTGATTTGTTTTGGGTTTCCGCGAAGAGCGCCGTGATAATCGGGGCCTTCCTCATTCGCGATTTCTTTTCCTTGCTTGTCGAAACTCCATCGAGCCGTGCTTCCGGGTACTTGCTTGCCGTTGGCGAGGTGTCCGATTTCCTTGGCGTCGAGCACCCGTGCAAAGACCAGAGTTTCATCCAAGTCTCCTTGGTAGGGTGGGCAGAAGTCCGTCGCGCAGTAACCCAGACGTAAGACGTGCCCGGATTCGTCGGGAGCCGGCAGAGAACCGGAACGATCTTCCTTGCCGTCGACGTAAAGGCGGGTTTTCCCATCGCTCTTGTGAGTCATCGCTACGTGGCGCCACTTCCCATCTGCGACTGATTTTCGTGAGGCTATGTCTCCGACCCAGCCCACGTCGTATGTGAGTCGACCGTTTCGCACGAACAGCACTTTGGCGTTCTTGCTCCAAGGACCCGTAGGGGCGGACTTGCAAAAGATGGCTCCCCCTTTCTTCGTGCGTATCCAAGCGGCAACCGAAAAGTCCGTACCGCCCAAAGTCATTTGACCATTCGGGTCAGGCGGAGGTGTGCTGGAGAGGCGGCCATCGGCTAAGGGGACGAAGGCAATGGGTTGCTTTGCCTTTCCCTTTATGAGTTCGCCGTCACCCGCACCTTTCCCCAGACTCAGCAGCATGGATTGCTTGCCCGGACTGATCCTGAAGTTCCGTGCCACGATTAAGGGCGCTTCGGAGGCAAGGTCAGCCATTTCCAAAACCTCGCGTTGGCCAACCGTGTATTTTACAATGACCTTCTCGCCATGATGGTAAAGTCCCTTGTAGTGCGTCCAATCGCGGGGCAGGGGACCATAAGGTTTGTTGTCGCGGCCCAGAAAACGTGGGTCGGTGAAATCATCGGTTCCGGGCTTTGCCCAACCCGGGCTTTTTGCGTTAACTAGGAATTTGTCTCCGACGATTTTCGGGTGTGAGCCGTGACTGCCGTCCATGCCAATGCTTCGCCAGTCGCAAAACTTGTCGCCCGTCCAGATGGCTGCGACGCGCATCAGGTCGTGGTCATAGGCTAGCCACGCTTTCCCTTTGGTTATTCCATCTCCTCCTTTGTCGAGGCGGACTGCGATGGCCTTGTAGGCAATATTGTCGGGCCCGACCTCGAAGGTGTAGTTCATGTTCTGGCCAAAGTTCATCTTGAGATATGGCTTGTTGAGGGCCCGAGATTGTGGAGCCGGGCCCGCTACGGTTTCCTTCTCGATTCCAGCTAAATAGGCCTCGTCTACTTTTTTGTACTGGGTCGGGTTTGCATCCTTGAGGAACTCCTCTCTTATGAAATGAATAACTTGATATTTCTGCTCGGGCGTCATCCAGTTTTGGGGCACCATTTGGTTGAAACCCTTGGTCAGGGTACGGTACATGGCGCGGGGATCGGAACCGTTCTTCATCGGCGCCTCCCAGAAACGGAGGGCCGTTGGCAAGGTTCCCGCCTTCGCTGGGGTTCCATGACAATTTATGCAAACGATTTGGTAGAGGGCCTTGCCTCGGTCATATCCTTCGCGGTTTCCCGTGTCCAATTGCTTGACCATGGCGGGATGGTCGACGACGTGGGTCTCTTCCGCAAGTATCGGCGAGGAGATGAGAATGATGGAAGAGAGAATGTTTGCCAAGTGGTGATTCATGAGGGTGAGAACTGGTTTAAAGGTAATACTAGGTGTTCTTTTGAAATGATTTTACTAAGCTATTTAGGTATTCTTCAAGATGGTTCGTAGATCGTCCGGTGTTACCTCGTCGAAGCGACCGAAGCAAAGTGGATCGGCTGAAGCGATCGCTTCAGGTACGTTCTCCACCAAGAGGCTCCACTGGTTTTCGTCGAGCGATTCTATGAAGGCGACGAAGGCCTCTGCTTCAAGGTTGGAAGGCAGGTACTTTCGATTCATGCCCGCAATGCTTTTGAGCATCGTGAGATACGGGTTAAGTGCTGTCGTGGTTGATTCGGCCTCGCTGTCTATCCATGCGATGGGAACCCTTGCCAAACAGTTGGCGCTTCTTTGCTCGGCTTTCAGCAATAACTCGATATCGAAGGCGAAGCCGCGTTCGAGGAGGTCGTGGAGAATGGCACGAGCCGTTTCCGCTCGAAACGCCTTGAATCCGCATTGGGTGTCCGTGATCTCGATCAAAGCAGGTGAGATCATCCTTTTCCATAGGTAGATGAATAGCTTCCCCCTAACGTTTCGAGTGCCTTTCTTTACCACGATTGAAGTGGTCTCTCGTCGAGACCCCAGAGCGACTTCCTTGCCGCCGTTCAGTAGCGGGTCCAGTAACAGTCCGGATTGCCCGAGGTGTGTCGACAGGTCGGCATCTGTGAAGGTTACGACGTGTTCCTTGTCTGCTTCCACTCTTTGACAGGTTTCCCACATCCCGTATACGATGGACCCACCCTTGCGACTCTCGTCGGTGGAACGCAACGATCCTGCGATTGGAAGTTTTTCCTTAATCGCTTGCTCGAGAAAAAGCACACGAACGTTTTCGAAACCTTCATCCTTGGCCAATTGTTCGATCAGATGTCCGCTCCCTTCCGGGCAACCGTCATCCACGGCCACTAGTTCCCATGAGAATAGTGGAGAGGCAGAGGCCAACCAATCCAGTTGAGCCACTTTACGGCGAAGAAAGTCTTCACCCGATTCATGATGCTCGGGTTTAAGGATTCGATGGTGTTCCTTGTACACCGCGAACACGACGCTCAGTTTCACTGGTTGCCGAAGTTTCGTGACGATGTCCCTGGCTTTGGCCAGCTTAGCCGCGACGTGCAGGGCCAGCGAGTACCTCTCTCGTTCACCGAGAAGAGCTTTCTCGATAGCCTCAGGTTCTTCCGAAAAGGCTTCGCCCGTTTCCTCTACAAACGACTGGTGCTCAGCCTTGGCGGAAAGAAAGTCCTTGGGAGCCGCCTCTTGTAATTGATCGAGAACGGCTTGAATGGGAGAGTCGTTCGTCAAGGCTTTCTTGTATGGCTGAGGAACCATTGGTAAAGTTTCGGGTTGTCGTACGTCACGGTCCAGCAGTCGTGCCCTTTGTCGGGGTATTCCGTAAAGCTTACGTTGCCACCTGCCGCCTTGACCGCCTTTAGCATCTTGTGACTAAGCGCGACCGGGACCACCCTGTCCCTTGTTCCATGAAAATTCCAGATTGGCAATTTGCCGTAGTTGTGGGCCCAGCTTACCTTCCCACCTCCGCAGATAGGAGCCACCGCCGCAAATTTCTTCGGGTATTCGGCTGCCGTCGCCCAAGTTCCGAACCCGCCTTGGCTCAGCCCCGTCAGGTAGACGCGATCCTCGTCCACGGGGTACTTCTTGATTACGGAATCGACCAGTCCGGCTACTATTTTCGGTTTCCACCACAAGTCGGTGGTCGGACATTGAGGGGATACCACGATGAACTTCATTTCGCGAACCTCAGCCAGTTTGGCGGGACCATGCTTTTTCACTAGCCGTAGGTTGTTCCCACGTTCGCCACGGCCATGAAGGAAAACAAGGAGGGGCCACTTCTCTTTCGTTACCTTCTTTTCCGATCCCTTAGGGAGGTGAAGCAAGTAACGGTAGCCTTGCGAGCCGTTTTCCGGCTGGAAGCTTTCCTCG
>CAZXKR010000158.1:0-4420 GCA_964641305.1 uncultured Puniceicoccaceae bacterium
ATATGGTGCCAGTATTGTGCTTTTGTAAGACTTCTTGTCCTTAATTCGTTCAAGAACACGCATCCTCAGTTCTTGGCTCTTAAACCCTTAAAGGTGTTTCCGTACAAGTTCTACCAATTGATTTTCTCGCTTGACGCATTGTCGATTCATAAGGGTTGGTGGCGGAATGAGGCGAAAAGAATAAGAAGATTGCTAGAAGTCGTTACCTGAGACGAGAGAGGGTAGAGCAATGCTAACCCCTTCCACCTTTTGAGAGATCTTAAAACCAATAACTAAAAATCGTGATAGAGAGAAAATTGAGTATTTCTGTCGGATTTATGCCATTACAAATACCAACCGACTATATAACGGAAAACTACTACTATATGTGACTAAGATCATGCAAAGTCACACCAGAGCATTAATATTATAGCACCATTCTAGAACCCGCGACTCCCACTTCAAAAAGCACAAACCATTTAGTGGTTCTGGTGTAGGTCAAATTGCTTATATTATTTACTCTCCTATGCCAAGAAGACGAAGGTCAAATCTGTACCAGTTGGGATTCTGAGTTTGTTGACAAGTTATTGCCTTATTGGTCGAGTGCTTTTTTTATCCTATTTATTTCCTGTCCGTACTTTGGGTTTGGTTTCCCTCTTACGTAAAAATATGGATCGTTGTACAAGTCCTCGTATTTCTCTAATTCTTTTAGTAAAAGTTTTTTCTTTTGTATTTCGGCAGGGCTTTCCGGTTTGTCTGCGTTCGGTTGTTCATCTCCGGTACTTTTCAATAATGATTGTAACTTCTCTTGGGCGGATTCTTTGGGAATCTCATCAGTCCATTCATTTGACCATCGGTTCCATTTTCCAAAATCAAGTAATTCCGGCATGTTTGGAAAACTGCGGCACGAATACGCAAACATTTCCAAGGCTTGTTCGGGTGAAGTTGCCATAAAATATTTCTCAACTGGAATAACGTCTTCTCCAAGGAGATAGCGTATCCGATATTGAGTTTGCTCGGGTTCCAGAGCCCCCTTTTTTTTCATCAAGTGGATAGTAGAGATAAGTTGTGAAATTAGCTAATATGCTCATTATACTTTTGAATGCATGCCAAAATCAGTCAAAATAATAGTCGCATTTACGATATTTTATCATGTCATACTGGAAACTAATGGATCCTAGTATCTTTATACTTATTCATCATTGAATATTTTTTTAAACTTCTAATCGGCAATAAGATAGATGCTGAATGATCTGATTTCTGCAACGCCTTTATCGTGAGGATTTGTGGTGAGACTCAATTTCTGAATCAATTACTTTGTGGGTTTTGCTGGAACTGGATGGCGTCCAAGATGGCATGTTCGCCAGTGTTTCAATGAAATTTTCGTTTAAGAAAAATGACAGAGGCTATCATTCGGCACCAACAAGATGATGAGATAGGGGAAATGAATATCTAACGTCCAGTTCCGCAACAAAGCTAACGGATTTAATCTTCTTTTCGGGTTTTCCAAGTCAAACCTGCTGTTGATTGTACGTCACCATTTGGTATTAGGTAACTGGCTATGATGCCTGCCAGAAAGCAGGACGACACCCCGGCGAAGGCATAAAACCAGGAATGAACGGGATGCCATGTTTTTAGTGAAAAGACGATGACCGCGGAGGCTAGAAGACCGATCAGGGTTCCTTTTGCGTGCGCCTTTTCGGCGAAGATAGCCAAAAGGAATAGTCCGCCCAGACCTCCGCCGAAGAGACCGAGGAAGTCGACGAACTGGTCCCAGAGAGACTTGATTTCAGTGCCCGCCAAAAAGAGGGCCAGAGCTGTGCCCGCTACGCCCACAGCGACCGTTGCGATACGAGCTACACGGAGCTTTTCGGTGGCAGTGGAGCTGGGCCGGTAACGGGCATGAAAGTCGGTTGTGACGGCGGCGGCTACGCTGTTCATGCTGCTGTCGAGACTAGACATCGCTGCTGCGAAGACGCCCGCGACAACCAGTCCTGCGATTCCTTCAGGGAGTTGAGCGACAATGTAGAAGGGCAGTATGGCATCGGCGGTGGAGAGATGGGGATCGAGGGTTTCCGGATGGTTGGCGAAGAAAACATAGAGGGCTGCCCCGACGAGAAAGAAGAGAAGGGTTGCGGGGACGGTAAGAAAGGCATTTGTCCAGATGCTACGGGCGGAAGTCTTTTCGTCTTTGGTAGTCAGGTAGCGTTGGACTACGGTTTGGTCGCTTCCGTAACTGATTAAACTAGCTGCGAGACCCCCGAGTAAAAGGGTCCATAAAGTGGGCTCTGAAAAATTCCAACGGAGGTCTATATAGTTAAGTTTTTCGGCGGCTTGCGCTTGATCAATGAAACTCCGGAAACCACCCACTTCTCCTGCAATCGAAGCAACCACATAGACCGCTCCTCCGAGCAGAACGAACACTTGCAGGACATCTGTCCAGATGACGGCTTCAATGCCGCCGAGGGTTACGTATATGATGCAGAGAACACCCATTACTAGGATGCAAGTGGTGACGTCCACTTCCGTAACGACCGATAAGGCAAGAGAGGGCAAAAGCAGAACGATTCCTATTCTAGCCAATTGTAGGAAAATGAAAAAGCTACTTGCGACCAACCTGACAGACGCGTCAAACCTCTTTTCAAGATATTCGTATGCGGTAGTTACGTCTAATTTTCGATAAAAAGGAAGAAAGCAGAATACGATCAGAGGAGCTACGAGAAGTATGGGAAGATTGCCGAAGAGATAGGTCCAGTCGGTTGCATAGGCTTTGGCGGGGAGCGCCATGAAGGTGATGGCGCTCAATTGAGTTCCGAAGATACTTAGCCCTGCTGCCCACCAAGGGATACGACCACCTGCCTTGAAGAAGTCTTCCGGTGTCTTTTCTTTTCCCGCCAAGCGTATGCCGATAAAAACAAGAAAAGCTAGATAAACCGCTACCGCCGCATAGTCCAAAGGACCGAATCCTTCACTCCTTTCGGGTTCTCCCAAGAGAACTTTTGCCGTTCGGACGCCGGGAGAGGTTTCTCCAGTAGGTATGACGATGCCACTGTTCCATGCCACTGCCTGTGTAGTTACAGGGAATGGGATTTCTGCTTCGCCAACTTTTGTCCAACTGTCCGTTACTACGTGGTAGGCAAGAATGTCCTGAGAAAATCCGGTATGTTGTTCGTGAAAACGTAGGTGTTGGGTCTTCAGTTCCGCAAGTTCGGTAGAGTTCGTCTCGTTGCTGTCTTCTCCGCTTCTATCAAGTTCGGCTATACGCGCATTCAACTTTTCGACCTCGAGGAATCGTTGACCATCGGCTCCTCCGAAAACGAGGATATGGGCAACCCCAATGGGGGCGCAGGTGCCCGCCATTATACATCGGGGTTGATCATCGCCAGTCGAGATGTCGGCGAGTGGTGACCAGGTCTTGTTCGAGGGATCGAACTTGTAAGCGTCCGCGAGCATCTCGGTCGCTTTTCCCGAATGTGGATTGCGACCGCTAAAGAGATAGAGGCAATCGTTCTCTCCGTTGCTTTGAGACGCGGCTAAGGGCAGAACTCGAGGTGGTCCTGACCAAGGGGGCAATTCCTCCCATGCCAACTCTGCGTCTGGTTTGGAGAGGTCTAGCGACCAGAAATTTTTGGTGGGGTCTCCCCCCATCTTTTCCTGTCCACCCATTAAGTAAACAATGTCGTCGACCATTGCTCCTGCCATAAAGGCCAATGGGCGAGGTAAGTTCGGGAGACGTTGCAGTTTCAGTTCTCGTTCGGCGGGTAACCATTGAAGGCGAAAGACATCGTCATGGCACCGTTCGGCATCACAACCCCCGATGCAAAGGAGTCCTTTTTCGGTCGAGATAGCCACACCGTAAGCGGAGGGTTTGAGTAGTTCTAATCTCGGCGAGGTAAACCAGTTGGGTTTGGGTTTGCCGTCCGCTTCTTTCTCAAGCACATAAACGTCGTTCCACCAAACCTTCTTGCCTCCTCTCCACGGTGGTAAATCCGGAAAGTTTGCTCCACCTGCCACCAGCAAGGCGTCGCCGTGAACTCCTACGAATGGTCCAGCCAATCCCGCTTGCTTGACTTCTCCAGAAGCAGGGGGCAGGTCGGGCAGGTTGATACCCGACCAGTTGAAGGGCTGGACTAGGTCTTTTTCAGCAGCAGCAAGCCAAGATCCCGAGAAAACAAAGACAAGCAGCAAGGACAGCAGGATCTTCCTTATCGATTTGATCAAGCCTAGGAGCGATCTCTTGGATCGACAAAAGTTAGTTCTGGCGGGATCAGTTCTCAATTTAATTTCAAGGGAGGTGCTGAAGTGCTGCTTTGCTTTCTCAAGGTGAACGCCTTGCTCGTCGTCTCAAAATCGAAAGTGGGCTGCTATCCATTGCAGTTTTCATCTTGGAGGTTCAGGTAATGTGAGCGCCTCGGGTTTCGACGTACATGGCATAAATGGA
>CAZXKR010000159.1:0-4416 GCA_964641305.1 uncultured Puniceicoccaceae bacterium
GCAATGAGTTAGGTAAGAGAGGCTGGCGCTTAACAGCCGTAACTCCCACCTTGATAAATGGCGGCTCGGTGTCAAAATTATTACTCACTTTTCGTAAGAAATCTAAGGATATGGCTACAGGCAAGGATTGAAATTACTGCTCATTCGAAAAAACAATTGGTTAGTATTCGACTGTTCGTACCACACCATTTGCAAGCGTAAGCGTAAATAGCTCTCTGTCTTGATCACAAATCTCGAATTCATTGGAAGCTTGCCCAAAATGAGATGCAATCAAGTGCCCCACTCTGTAGCGTCTTGTCTCCCATACTGATGTAGCATCTGGGATGCTTGCAAGTACTTCAAAACGATAGCCCATGACTTTATTTAACTCGGAAATAGGGATACCGGTTTGAATGCGAACTAAAGCGTCCCTCTCAATACGCAGAACATTCTTACTGATATTTTGACTCTTTTCAAATTGGGCTTTTTGGATCGCTTCATCTTGAATTCGCCGTTGTTCGGCAAACTGTTTGTCCGGATCCCACGAGCCATAGCGACATGCGGTTAAAGCCATTGTCATAAAACCAACTGTCCATACAATATTCATCAGTTGTGGTAATTAATTTAATTCTCCTAGTTTCACTTAAAAGGCAAATGTAATTAGCAACCTAGCCAATAATGAAATCCGGTATCAAACCTGCTGTAATTTCTTATTCCCGCAACTTCACCATCCACTATTATAAAGTTCTCGTGGATTTTAATTCCGCACTAAATTCTTACCCTTATGCCTTGGAGAGGCAGGCCTCACTTTTGGCTGCGTCCTTGCGGTTTCCTGAACCTTCATCCGGCAGATGGTTGTTAAGGCTTGTCCGGTTGCCCGCTAAAGGTCGGGAAACAATTATTGATTTGGAAAACCAGAATAACCGTTGCGTTGTGACTGTTACTCGCTTTTTGAGACCTCTTCGACAATTGTGGGAGGCGCTAGATCGTCCAAGTGAGATTCCTCGCACAACTATCCCTCTCGAAATATCCATGGCAAACCTAGACTGCAATGACGCTCTTTTCCGAGAAACGGAAAGGGGCACAGTGCTTGATTGCATTAATGCACCCATAGACGACCCCTGCCTTGACCACTATCTTATGTTTTTCACAGATACCATCGATTGCAAGATCGCTGCAATCACCGACCCTTACAAAATTCGTAAAGCTGAAGCTTGGCATCGCATAATAAATCGCTCATACGGAGCCGAACTGGTTCCGCCGCGGCGCTGTTTTGTAGAAGAAACTGTTTCCGTTTCATGAGTCAAATCGATCCGGTTGAACACGGCAGGGTTCTTACTCTGCCAAAACTGTTGCCTAACATCTTCACCACAATAGGTCTATGCGCTGGTCTTACGGGTATGCGTTTCGCGATGGAAGGCGAATGGGAAAAAGCGGTCTTCTCCATACTCGTTGCGGCCGCTTTCGATACCGTGGACGGTTTGTCCGCTCGATTACTCAAAGCTCATTCTCGCTTTGGGGCCGAGCTGGATAGCTTGGCTGACACAATCAGTTTTGGAGTTGCTCCCGCGGTAGTAATATATCTCTGGATTCGAGCGCCATTGATCGGTAGCGATTCCGAGCACCTATTAGAGTGGTTCTGGATTCCGATACTCGCTTTTTCGACCTGCAATGCCTTACGCTTGGCTCGTTTCAACGTCATGCATGAAGAGGGCAAACCGAGAGACAAGACTTACTTTACTGGGGTTCCAGCTCCGGCTGCTGCAGGAATGGCCATGATGCCGATGGGAATGGAATTTATTCTCAAGCGCTTTGAATCTGGTTTCGTTGTCGCTGAATATCCTCTTTGGGTTCTCGGTTGGATTGTGGCGATATCACTTTTAATGATTAGCAGAGTCCCCACCTTTTCATTCCGCAACGTTCGTTTTCGGGTTGCTCGAAATCGAGCTATTCTCGTGCTTTTGGCGGTGGGATTAAGCGTCGCCGTGTTTTCAAAGGAACCTTGGATCTTTCTTTTTTCGCTTGGAGCCTTGTATCTATCGAGCTTGCCGTTCAGCATAACTGCCTATCGCAAAGACAATCCAAGGAAATAATGTGGCTATTTCTCGTTTTTGGACTTTGATTCGGCAATTTGCACAAGATAGGCGTTCGCTTTTGCATGGGAAGGTTCAAGATCGGTAACAATAAGGAAGTGCATCTCTGCTTTATTGAGGTCTTTTCCAGCAAGAGCAATTTCACCTAATCGAAAATGGGCGCGGGGATGAGCCCATTCGGCTTGAACGACAGCCTCGTAGTGCCTGATTGCTTCGTTTGCTCGATCACTGTCGTCCAGAAGAATGGCGAGTTCATAACGGGCTGGAGCGAATACCGGCGATTTGGCAACCGCTTTGTCTAGAAGCTGAATTGCTTTTTCATTGCTTCCAACCATCACCTCAATCTTTGCCAAATGACATAATACGGGGGATTGGGAACGCCGAGCATTCTCAGCCTTTTCCAAACGACGTCGCGCTCTAATGAAATTTGCATTGTCGGCAGCAACGTCCGAGTCTTCCCTGAATTTCTTCTCGTCTTTCTCGAATGTGCTCAAAGCCTCCATTAAGTCTTTCTGGGCTGCATCTGTCTTACCTTGCTCGATAAACACCTCTGCTCTTTCCAGAAGAGATTGTCCCTTAACTTCGGGTTCTCGAATGGCGAGAGTTAGAAAATTTTCCACTTTTACATTGTCGTTCTCTGCAAGTGCAAGTCTCGCTAGGCAAAGGTGAGCATCTCCAGCAATACCTTTCACTTTTGCCGCTTTATTATAGCAATCGATTGCGGCTCGGATATTTCCTTCGCCTTCGAACATAACGCCCAATCGCAAGTTAGCGGGCCCATGACTCGGACTTAAACGCAGTGTTTGTTCATAGCGTTGCTTTGCAGAAGTATAATCAGATTCTCTGAATATATTGCCTTCGCGATCAGATTTTTCACCCTTGTCGAGTAACTGGGCAAGATGAAAGCAAGGGCGAGGATCCTCGGGTAAGAGGTCGATCGATATTTCGAGCAAAAGCTTGGCTCTGTCGAAATCGTCAGGGTGTTCCAGAAAAGTTGCGAGACGGAAATGGGCTTCACCATTGAGGTGGTCTAGGCTAATGACATTTTCAAGTTGATCGGCCGCAGCCTTTATTTGCCCCTTTGCCGCAAGAAGCTCTGCCAGTCGAAAACGTGACGCGGAATCAGCGAGATCTCCAGAGGTTGCTTCCAAAAGGTGCTTGATTGCCTGCTCTTCCTGTCCTTCATCAATTAATATTTCTGCTAGAGCAAAGTGAGCGGCAGGAACATCCGTCTCTCCTGCAATCGCTTTTGAAAGGATGTCCTTGGCTTCATCCAAAAGATTTTCTTGCCGGTAAAGATCAGCCAGCGCAAGACGAGCAGCAAGATGGTTGGGGTCAAGGGCGATGGCCTTTTCTAGGTGACCAAGAGCATCGGGATGAATCACGATCCAACTCCAGTTATACTATTTTTTCTTAGGGACAGACCGAGACTTCCCCTTTGATTTTGGTTTCGAAGAAGAAGTTTCTTTTTTTGCCGAAACAGTTGGTTTGCGAGAAGAGCTGGTTTTTGGTTTTTTTGGAAGTAAATCTTTAGAGGCGGCAGGATCCATAAGAAGAACAGCCATACGATAGTGGGCTTCCGAATAACTCGGATTAATCCTTAAAGCTTCCGAGTAGTGCTTGAATGCATCTGCGTAATGTCGCAACTCGCTTAATAATAGCCCTAAACGGAAGTGCGCCTTTGCATACTTAGGGTCAATGTCGATAGCACGACGAAAATGCTGTTCGGCAATATCTAATTTGGGTTCCTTAACCAAGGTGCCATCGGCGGTTAGCCTTTCGCCCCCAGCCAGTATTTTTGCCAACCAGTAGTGACTTTGAGCATGCGCTGGGTCAATTTCAATTGCCGTTTCGTAGTTGCGGACGGCTTGATCGTACTCGGCTGGAGTCGTGAGAATGCGTGCAAGATTGAAATAGGCTTCAACGTAATTCTGGTCTACGTCCGATGCTTTTTGATAGTGCATCTTGGACTCGGTGAGTTCATTGGTGCGTTCGAGATGACCAGCCAAGTGAAAGTAGGCTAGGGCAAATTCGGGATCAATTTCTAGAGCACGGTAAAAGTGTTTTTTAGCGGGGACGGGATCTTCATCAGGAGAAAGCAATCGGGCAAGATGATAGTGAGCTTGCGCGTGGTCGGGATCAAAGCCCACAGCTTTTTTAAAATTCTCCAAAGCTTCTTTGTCATTTCCTTCGTTTCGAAGAATCAAGCCCAGGCGAAAATGGGCAGGGGCATTCTTCTCATAATGCTTAATGGATTCGATGAAATGCTTTTTGGCCTCGCTCGGAGAATTTAATTCGACGAGAATGTGAGCGAGGGAAAAATGCGCCTTTGAGTATTCCGGAT
>CAZXKR010000160.1:0-4362 GCA_964641305.1 uncultured Puniceicoccaceae bacterium
TCCAACAAGCTTCTGGACAAGACTCTTATTGCCGTGGGCACGGAGTTCGGTCGCCCGGCCGGATTCGATGGAGGTGGCGGTCGCGGTCACCATTCAAAATGCTTCAGTCTTCTTCTTGCCGGTGGAGGTCTCAAGCACCGGGGAGCCTATGGGGTTTCCGACGATCTGGCTCAGAAGTCTGTCGAAAACTTAGTACCCTTGCCCGACTTTCACGCCACAATTCACGCCGCTCTCGGTATCGACCCATCCAAGGAACTCCATGCCGGCGATCGTCCCGTACCCATCACGGACGGCGGCAAGCCCATTGAGAGTTTGTTTGCTTGATGAGGATCATCCTTTTTCTTCTGTCAGCCTGCTTTGCCTCGGCTGCGCCCAAGCTATCCCTTACATGGGAGAAAAACTGGCTCGAAATTCATGGAGACCATCTTCCGGGTTCGATGCGGGTGCATTATTTAGAGGCCTATTGCCGGGCAAATTCCCAGACCACGGACTGGGGGAAGCACACCGTGGTGGGGCACGAAACGAAGATGGTCTCTGCTTCGGATGACGGTTCCCGAATAGAACTTCTTTGCAACCTCAAGGATGGCGTTACCGTACGCCACGTCATTACCGCTCGTGACGATGAAATCGATTTCCGCCTCACCGCGCACAATCCCACGAACAAACTTTCCGAAGCCCACTGGGCCCAACCTTGCGTGAGGGTAGGGGTCTTCACGGGAACGGGAGCAGACAAGACAACCGACAAGTATGCCTACGTTAAAAAGAGTTTCATCTTTCTAGATGGCAAACAGGCCATGATGCCGACCCGCGACTGGGCTTTGAAGGCACGCTACATTCCCGGGCAGGTGTGGACCGCTCCCGGCGTGGCTCGGGCCGACGTAAACCCTCGCCCTCTCCACAAGGACGTTCCTGACAATGGTCTCATCGGATGTTATTCAGTGGACGACAAGATGCTCTTCGCCACGGCATGGGAACCTTATCAGGAACTTTTCCAAGGAGTGGGCCGCTGTCTTCACAGTGACTTTCGTCTCGGTGGCTTGAAACCCGGGGAAAAGCTTCAGATAAAAGGCAAGGTGTACTTGGTCGAGAACGATCTCAAGGCCCTGCTGGCTCGTTATCGGAAAGATTTTCCCGAGCACTTGAGGCTACATAGGCGCTAGGCGACTATTTCGCGGATCACGCTTCCGTACACGTCGGTCAACCGCAGGTCGCGTCCGCCGTGACGGTAGGTGAGGTGCTCGTGATCAAGTCCCAGCAAATGGAGCACGGTGGCCCAAAGGTCGTAGATTTCGCATTTGTTTTCGGTCACGTGATAACCGAATTCATCGGTGGCTCCATGAATCGTACCGCCTTTCGCCCCTCCGCCGGCCAACCAGACGGAATAACCGTAGGGGTTATGGTCTCGTCCATTGCTTCCTTGAGAGAAAGGAGTACGGCCAAACTCGCCTCCCCACACCACCAAGGTCTCGTCGAGCAAGCCTTTTGCTTTAAGGTCCTTAAGTAGCCCGGCTATGGGTTGGTCCACTTGATGAGCCATGGCCGCATGGCCTTTTTCCAAGGCGCCGTGCTGGTCCCAAGGATTTGCGGCGTTGCCTGCCCCAATGCCTTCGTTGATGCAGCTTAGTTCGACGAAGCGTACGCCTCGTTCCACTAGCCTGCGGGCAAGCAGGCATTGGCGGGCATAACCTGCCGTTTGCTTGTCGCGGGAGTCCAAACCGTAGAGCTTCTTTGTCGTTTCCGTTTCACCGCTGAGGTCGCAAAGCTCGGGTACGGCTGCCTGCATTTTGTACGCCGTCTCATAATTCTTTATGGCGGCCTCCACTTGGAGGTTTTCTCCGGTTTGGGAAAGGAAAGACTTGTCGAAACCCTTGAGGAAGCTCAAGCGATTGCGTTGGGCGAAAAGAGACTCTCGAGGCTTCACGTTGCGAACGGGTTCCGAATTGTCCACCTGTAGAATGGAGCCTTGGTTGCCCGCGGGCAGGTAGCCGCTGCCATACAGACCCACGCCTCCGTGCGGAGCTACCGATCCGGCGCTGTTCAGGACCACGAAGCCTGGTAGGTTTTCGTTTGCCGAGCCTAGACCGTAACTTACCCAGGCTCCGGCGCTCGGATGCCCCATGAAGGGAAACCCCGAGTGGAAGGCATAGTTGCCTTGGGCGTGCTCGTTTACCTTGCTTGTCATGGAGCGTACAACCGCCAAGTCATCGGCCATTTCGCCGACCTTCGGAAAAATGGAACTTACGGGCATGCCGCTCTTGCCGTATTGCTTGAACTCGAAAGGACTGGGGAAGACGTTGCCGTTCTTGTTGAACTGTGTTCGCTCTATCTTAACGGGCATGGGCTTACCCGCATATTTCTTAAGTTCAGGTTTCGGGTCGAAGGTGTCGATGTGGGAAGCTCCGCCGGACATGTAGCAGAATATGACGCTCTTTGCCTTGGGCTTTAAATGTGTTTTGGCGGCTAAGGCAGCCTTAGAACCCAGCATTCCCTGCAGGGCCAACAGACCAAACCCCGTGGAACAACGGGAGAGCATATCGCGACGACTTAGTGAATTTATCATGATATTTATTTCAGGTAGATGAATTCCTTCATATTGAAAAGGGCGAGAGCGAGATCATTTAGGCCAGTTGGAGAGTTGCTGCCCAGATCATCGTAGGCCTTCAGGCTTTTTTGCAAATCGGCAATCTTGGCCAAGATGTTTTCGCGGTCCTTTTTTTGATTGGGCGATAGTGCGGCTAGGAGATCTTTTTCAGAGACGTAGTCGGATGCGCCGCCGAACGAAGCCATCACGGCATCGGGTTCCAGAGCCCGGTCATAGATCCGAACCTCACGGATTCGTCCGTCCAAGGAGCGTCCCGGGCCGGCCGGAAGGTGACGTACGCCGAAGGACAGCAAGCTGTTGCCTTTTGGAAAAGACGCCTTGCCCGTCTTATAGGACTTGCCGTATGGGCGACCATTGCGGTAGCCCGTAACGGCCCCATCCGATTGGTAGGTGATGGCGACGTGCACGAAGTCCTTGTCGGCCTCCTTCTCCTCGGTTCCGCCGAAGGATTTTGTGCGCTTGAATCCGTTGCTTCCCGCCATCCAGCGTCTTCCTTCTTGCTCGGCGAATACGATCGAGTCGAAAATCGAACCGGTGGGCGACTGAATGGTTACGACCCCTCCCGCTCGCTGGTTCAGGTTGTCCAGTTTCACCCAAGCCTCCAAAGTCTTTTCCCTGAAACTGATGGGCATCTTGTCCGTCACTACGTAACCTCCGCCACGTACGACCAGCTCGCCGTCTTGTATTTTGGCTCCATTCTTTGGATGGGCGGTAATTCCCTGAATCGCATCCTTCCAACCGTCGGCGAAGTTCCAGTGAAGGTTGGGCTTGGGCCCTGCCGGAGCCTCCACCTCATCCTTTTTGCGGCTATCAAGGATTTTGTTCCGAATGGGATCCAATATGGAGGCCAATGCCTTCGAGCTTTTGGTGAGATCTTTTTCCAAAGCGAGCTTTTCGGCCAATGCCTTTGACTGCTCAGCCGAGGCTCCTTTCAGGTAGGCAATCGCCCGGGCGGTCTCTTCCTCTTTGGCGGGACGACCAAGGGCGAGGCGAAACATGCCGGATATTTTTTCGGACTCGGTTTCCCCCTTCGCGTTTTTGGCGAAGTCGAGGGCTGCTTTTATGACGAAGGGATCGTTCATCAGAGTTAGGGACTGGGCGGGAACGTTGGTGGCGTCCCGTCGACCCTTGGTGGTTGCAGGTACCGGAGCATCGAACACAGTCAGGAAAGCATCGAGCGAGTTGCGTCTGGCTTGCCTGTAGACGGCTCTTCTGGAAGTGTTTCCGTTTTCGGACCCTCCTTCGGCCACCCTATCCAGGTTCAACCGCATGGATGCCGTCAAAAGGGAGTCGCGGATGGGTTCCGCTTCCAGTCTTTTAAGATGGGCATGAGAGAGCAGAAGGTTGTCGGGATCTTTCTCGATGGCTTCCGCCGATGGTCTCGAGGATAGGCGAAAAGCCTTTGAGGTAGCCAAAAAGCCGATCATCTTCTTGATGGACCAACCTTCCTTGCGAAACTTGATCGCAAGGTAGTCCAGCAGTTCCGGATGGCTTGGTTGTTCTCCCAGCCTGCCGAAATTGTCGGGGGTTCCGACCAGCCCTCGGCCAAAGAGATGATGCCAGATTCGGTTGACGATCACTCGTGCGACCAGAGGGTTGTCGGCTCGGACGATGTCCTCTGCATACTCCAGTCGTCCCAAGCTGTTCTTGGGGTAGGGGGTGTCGTCGATGGCCTCGAGGAAGCGGCGTGGCACGGGATCGCCGGGTTTCTTGTGGTCCCCTCGCACGAAGAGCGGTTGGTCGAAAGGCTGATTGTCGAG
>CAZXKR010000161.1:0-4328 GCA_964641305.1 uncultured Puniceicoccaceae bacterium
ACGCTCTGAACCTAGAGGGATTCAAAAAGAATCTAGAAGTTATACTTCAAGAACCATTTACTACGTTCGTTGCCGCGGGCGGCACGGGCGAAATGTATTCCCTCGACCGCGAGGAATATATAGCAGTCGTACAATCCGCAGTAAACGTAACGGAAGGACGGATGCCGGTAATTGCAGGCGTCGGTTACGGATCACGCATTGCCGTAAGCATGGCCACCGAGGCAGCCAAGGCGGGAGCCTCCGCTTTGCTCATTTTGCCCCCCTACTACCCAAACCCCGCATTCGAAGGCCTAGCTGCCTACTGTAAAGCCATTGGCAATGCCACCAACCTTCCCATGCTTATCTATACCCGGGATTGGCTGAACCTATCCGCGGAACAGGCAGAAAAACTCGCCGAGGAAGTGCCCACTCTCGTGGGCTGGAAAGACGGGCAAGGCGAATTGCGAAACTTTCAACGTATCAGGTCTCGACTCGGTGAGCGCTTCACATGGATTGGCGGCGTTGGCGACGACCACGTCAGCGGCTATTACGGGATCGGAGTACGTCGCTACACCTCCAGCATTTCAGCCGTCGCGCCAAAACTTTCCATCCTCCTCCATGAGGTCGGCGCCGCACGCGATGAAGGAACACTCGCAGCAGTAACCGACAAACACGTCTTGCCTCTTTACAACTTACGTACTCGATGCAAAGGATACGAAGTTTCGGCAATGAAAACTCTGCTCGAACTCAGAGGTCTTGCAGGCGGTCCCGTTCGCCCTCCACTGATAGACGTCAAAACCGAGGAGCACGCTGAACTACAAGCCATTCTGGACGGATGGAAAGAATTTCTGTGACGCCTACACGAGCATGCTTATATTTTGCCCTCGTCCTTGCCTTTACGGCTTGCGGCGACAAGGCGGACCAGAGGACTAACAAGTCGAATGGTGAATCGGTAGATAATGGGGAAAAGGTCGAACTAGTTGCGATCGAAGGAATACGTCGCCCGGAAGGCTTCATCGTGGAAAAGCTCCATGACATACCATTGGCCCCATTCGGTTCATTGATCAGCCTAACCTTCGACTCCAAGGGAGACCTTCTGGCGGGTTCCGAGAAGGGTCCTCTCAACCGCATTCGGCTAAAAGCAGACGGCAAGGTAAAAGACATGGAAGTGGTTCGAGGGGTGCCGGGTCAGGTGCACGGCATCCTGGAAGCATTCAACTCACTTTACTTGGTAAGTAATGAAAAAGAAGGACTCGTCAGATGCCGCGACGTAAATGATGACGGGGTCTATGACCAGACCGAGCTTCTTCTGCCTCTGCAAGGAGAAGGTGAGCACGGTCCACACGCGATTATTCTGTCGGCGGACGGCGAAAACCTAATCCTAATTGCGGGAAACCATTGCCCCACGACATTGGAGACGACCTTCTCTTCCTTGCCCGCCCCGGGCGGTTGGATTGGTCTCCTTCCTCCGGATGCCTCAAAGATCGAGATCATCGCCTCAGGTCTACGGAATGCCTACGACGTAGTTTTTAATTCTCAGGGTGACCTCTTCACCTGTGACTCAGATGCCGAAAAAGACGCGGGGCTTCCTTGGTATCGTCCGCCACGGTTTCTTCATGCTGTGAATGGAGCTGACTTCGGCTGGCGGGAAGGCCCGGAAAAATGGCCCAAGCACTATGCCGACTCCTTGCCTCCCATCGCAGAGCTCGGACCATCGTCACCAGCCGGATTGGTTTCGGGACACCTCACCCATTTTCCAAAACCTTACAGGAACGCCATCTTCGTTTTGGATTGGACCTTCGGAACCATACACAGCATCCATCTGCAACCGGAAGGCGCCGGCTACAACGCGAAAAGCCAGATATTTCTCTCAGGGCCAAACATGCCGGTAACCGATGCGGCAATTCATCCTGACGGGTCACTCTATTTCATAACGGGTGGTAGAGGTGCTCCTTCAAAGCTGTACCGAGTTCGACACGAAAACCCAACCAGACCGAGTCAAGAATCCCAACCTAGCCCGAGGCTAAGGGAGCAAAGACTCAGACTCGAGAGTTTTCACAAGAGTAATCCTAGCGACAGGGCTCTTCGTGAAGCATGGGAAAGCTTGGGCAACCCTGATCGTTGGGTTAGACATGCCGCTCGAATCGCCCTTGAGAGGCAACCCGTAGACGGTTGGCGTACCCTTTTTGAAAAAGAGACAAACAATCGAGCATCCATCCAAGCTTCGCTTGCCCTTGGTCGGAAAGCCCCCGTCCATCGCCGGGCCGCACTTGCAAAACTTAGCAATTTGAATTTCGAATCATTGAACGAGGAAAACCAACTCGACTACCTGCGAACGCTTGCCATTGCCTCCAAGATAAAGCCCGCACCACCGACAGAACTATTGGCCATAATAACCCCGCAGTTGGACGCTGCCTACCCAACCGCAAGCGATGCCCTCAACATGGAACTGAGTCGCATCCTCAGTCGTCTTGAGCCAAAGGGATTCATCAACAAGACCCTCAACCTTCTGCAAACTCGTCGCAGTTCCCACGCTGACGTAGATTTCGCCATACTGAACCAAAACCCCACTTACGGAGATCGGTTCCGACGCTTTGCTGAAAATCCGGCCGACCCGCTCGGCCTCCATTTGGCCTTCATGGCGTCCCATGCCGATGCCGGAAATTGGCGACCCGCCCAAATGCAACGACTGGCAAGCTGGTTGCGCGAAGCATTGAAACATGCTCCTACAGGCACAAACTACCACAACGTCATTAATCGCCTTTCGGACAATGTCGAAAACGCTTTGACTCCGGATGTGAGGGCAAAACTGGGAGCACGCGTAACGTCACCCTCAAGTCCTCGCATTCTCCCACAAGGACCGGGTCACAACTGGACGTTGACCGCAGCATTGAAAGCAACCGAGACGCTAAGTAGCCGCAACTTTGCAAACGGTCGACGAACTTATGAAGCTGCCTCCTGCGCCGATTGCCATATTTTCGCAGGCAAGGGCAAAGCATTCGGACCCGTTCTCGACGGCTTGTCTCAACGTTACTCTCGAGGGACTATGCTGGAGGCCATCATTCACCCAAGCCGAACACTACCCGAAACCTACGCCACTTCCATCATTACTACCAAGAGCGGCAACGTCTTTTCCGGTCGCATCGTATCACGGGATAAAGATGGTCTGTTTATAGCGGAAAATCCATTCGCTCCCAATGACATTACAAGACTCGAACAAAGCGTTATTAAACAAGAAGAGACCTCGCCGGTTTCCCCAATGCCCCCCGCCTTATTGAACTCGCTGAATCCAGACGAATTGAAAGACTTGACGGCCTACCTATTGGCTGACGGGAAGGCGGCGGACTCTAGATTTTCTCGTTCCAATTGATTGATTTGCAGAAGTCAATTTAACTGCAGATTCGAAAAGGGATTTTTTAAGTGACCCTTGGATTAACGAATGCCGTAGATAAAAAACTCGCTTGCCCCAAGTTGGAAAAGGGCGCGAGATACTAAAACAGCGATTCAAGAACATTAAAAACCTCACAAACTTCCTCTTATGAAAGAAAACTCATCCTCCGACATGAAACACGCTTGGGGACGCAGGTCCTTTCTCGCCGCTGCGGCTTCTAGCTTGGGAACTGCAGTTTGCATGGCCAGAGACTGGACGGGCACCATCCCTACGCGATACCCGGATCCTGACATCATCGTACACGACGAACGCTTCAACAAATACAAACTGGGCAACACTCCCATACAGCGTCTCTACACTCATCCCGACATGTTGTGGGCCGAGGGACCGGCATGGAACGCCGTAGGCAAATACCTCATCTGGAGCGACATTCCTAACGACGTGCAACTTCGATGGCTCAATGAAGACGGTCACGTCAGCACCTTTCGTCACCCTAGCGGAAACAGCATCGGAATCACCTTTGATTGGCAGGGCAGGCAAATCTCCTGCGAACACGGGAATCGCCGTGTCGTCCGCTACGAGCACAACGGAAAGACTACTGTTCTTGCCGACAAATTCGAGGGGAAGCAGTTCAATGCCCCGAACGATGCAGTCGTCCATCCAAATGGGGATGTCTGGTTCACTGACCCCGGTTACGGTTCGTTGATGAACTACGAGGGCAACAAGGCCGACACGGGAAGCGTCCAACCCCACCAAAAAGAAGCGGTCTACCGTATTGACTCCAAGACAGGGAAAATAAACAAAGTCACTGACGAAATCTTCAAACCCAACGGTCTCTGCTTTTCACCTGACTACAAGAAGCTCTATGTAGCCGATACCGGAGCCTCCCATTACCCCGAGGCAGACAAGCAGATCAAGGCATGGGACGTCGTGGAAGAAGAGACACTCAAGAAAGGAA
>CAZXKR010000162.1:0-2215 GCA_964641305.1 uncultured Puniceicoccaceae bacterium
CCGAGTCATCATTTTCGCGAGAACTACGATTTGCGGCAGACTTCGAAATATCTTTGGAGAACTCATCAATAACACGAACCGAGGGAGCATTCTGAGTGACATCGATTTCACTTTCAGGCAACGACGAACGCTCCGCGACAGTTGCAAGGGTATCCACTTTTTGATTAGACTTGTACTGCAAAGAGATGGACGGAGACAGTGCAAAAGGAGCGGGGACCGGAACGCCTGGCTTCACCTTAGGTTTCAGCACGGCTTTAGGGGATACGGCGACCGATTCGTCACTGGCAATGAGTAAACCCGCACCTGCTCCGGATACTCCCCCGGACGCGGAAGCAGTCCTCTTGTCGATGGTATCTGCCTCAAGCGAGGAACGAACCGCACCTGCACTTTTCTTTGTTGCTGACAATTCTCGATCAAGTACGGCCAAGGAGCTATCGACTTCATCTACCGAGCCTTGAATTCCGGAAGACGGAGAACGCGCAACACTGTCAAAGGCGACATCCAAGTCCAGAAGCTGATTCTCGATTGCTCGACGCCTTAAGCCAAGCTCCTCGGAGTTCGCACTTGCTTTCGATCTTTGCCTTCCAGCCCCGGGTCGTCCCGCAGCTTGTCCAACAACAGTTAGGTCCTTCCTCTCGGAAGATACAACGATGTCATCGTCCTCGGCAAAAACCTCGGCATTGAGTTTGACAACGTCTTCCACAAGTCGATCAGTCAGAATCTTATCGGATTCCTCAATCACCGTGAGGGCAAGAAGGTCACTCTCGCCAGTGAAGTCCTGTCCCTTTCCGTCAACTAACTGGTCCGCGAGATTAGCATCATCCCAGATCGAAGCTTCCTTTGAACCGGTAACGGTTTCTCGAGCTTTCTCCGGTGGATCAGCAAGGACTGGAATTCCTTCGGTTTCTTTTGCCTCAAAGGCATCTTCGGATGCCAGCGCCATATCCTCTTCATGTTCAGCCTGTTCAATTAAGGAACTGACGATTACTCCCATGGCTCCAAACGTAACGACGGCTGCAGCGGCCATGGGCAAAAAGCGACTTAGCTTACTGCGAGACTTGTCTTCAGATTCGTTGCCATGAGGGAAACGGATTGCTTCCCCCGATTCTTCGGTTTCGCTGTCCGAGTCCTTATCTGTCCACAACTTTTCCAAAATTCGGCGACGATCGGGATCGAGCTTAAAATCCTCTAGCTCGATATCGGCCTTGGCTCGGGCGGACTCGGAGATGAGGTCGAGAGTTCTTTCCAGTCCCACTCGGTAAACCTGAAGATCGACGTCCTCGGCAAGGAGGGCTTCGACCGATTTCGCCTCGTCGGCATCGAGCTCGTCCAAAAGCAAGGCCAGCACGCGTTCCTCGCGTGATTCTTGTTCACTTTTAAAATTCATGTCTTCTTTTCCATTCATACTAGTGCTCCTTCACGTTCCATTTCACCTGCCAAAAACTTGATTGCATGATGCAGTTTGTAGCCAATGTTGCCGATGGACATCCCGGTGGCTGAGGCCATTTCCTTATAAGAAAGTCCTTCCACAAATTTCATTTTAACCAAATCTCGCAAATCTTCGGCGAGACGATCCAAGCAAAGCATCGCCAAGCCCACTGACTCCAAACGCTCAATACGATCGTCAGGCAAGGGTTGCTCGTCAATTTGCTCCATAGCAGGCGAATCGTCTTCGCCGACTATAGGGCTGAAGGGAATCACCTTCCCGTGCTTGCGCTTGTAACTAAAAGCCAAGTTTCGCGACGTACGATAGAGCCAAGCGCTAGGTTGGCGCACTTCATCGAAATGCTGGTGCAGGCGCAGAAAGCTTTCCTGCACAATGTCTTGGGCTTCGTCTCGGTCGTTCATAAGATGGTATACGTAGGCGAGCAACGGTCCTTCCATAGACGCAAAAAGTTCCTCAAGCGTGAGGGGACTCTTGTCCGCCTCGCCCTTTTCTGTGCTCATGTCATCTGACATTTTGAGGGAGAAAACTTCCATTCGCGTCTATTGAAGATATCGTCGTTCACATACTAAGACGCGCCAAGTGACGACTTCTTGGAAAAAACATCATTATTATTATTATAATGCAAGGTCGACGGGAAAAAAAGATGCCAGATGTCATTTCAACTTGCGAAGAGTTGAAGCTTCCAAAGAATTGGGAGTAATGAAAAAAATCATCTTGTGGTTAACGTTCTTATTAGGGGTTACAATTACACATGCAGGGGACTGGCCG
>CAZXKR010000162.1:2315-4307 GCA_964641305.1 uncultured Puniceicoccaceae bacterium
CGGAGGGTCTTGTCTATGCCTTGGGTGGTCGGGGCAAGCTAGTTTGCGTTAATGCAGAAACGGGCAAAACACTCTGGTCGAAGGGACTGGTAGAAGATCTTGGCGGGAAAGTTCCAAATTGGGGTTATACGGAATCGGTATTGGTCGACCAAGGAAGGGTCATCTGTACCCCGGGCGGTAAAAAAGGCGCCCTAACCGCTCTCGACGCCAAAACAGGAAACGTACTTTGGCAATCCAAGGATTTCACTGACGGCGCGCAGTATTCGTCCCCCATCGCCATCGAATATGGCGGAAACCGCCAGTACGTTCAGCTAGTCATGAAAAATCTCGTTGGAATAAAGGCGGACAGCGGAGAATTGCTATGGAAATCGGCTTGGCCGGGCCGAACTGCCGTTATTCCAACGCCTATCCACAATGACGGATTCGTATATATATCTTCCGGATACGGGGTAGGCTGCAAGCTCGTGAAGCTCGGGGCCAAAAGCGCCGAGGACGTGTACGACAACAAAATCATGAAAAACCACCACGGTGGCGTCATCAAACTTGGAGACCACCTCTACGGCTATTCCGATGGATACGGATGGGTATGCCAAAACTTCAAAACAGGCGAATTGGTATGGAATGAGAAAAAGTCACTGGGTAAAGGGGCCATCGCTTACGCAGACAATCGCTTTATCTGTCAGTCCGAACGTGACGGAGCCGTGGTTCTGATCGAGGCCTCTCCGAAAGGATGGAAGGAAATGGGCCGATTCGTCCTTACTCCCCAAACTTTGCTTCGCAAGAAAAGCGGAAAGATTTGGACTCACCCCGTCATCTCAAACGGCAAGCTTTACCTGCGGGACCAAGAGTTGATTTTCTGTTTCGACGTTAAATCGGGTTAATTATACCGAATCTGCAAGCGGAGCCACCATGACCGACTCCGTTTATCGACGCATTCTTCGTCTTGCCGAAAAAGAAGTCAGTCAGGCTCAAGAATCACTTTCAGATGATTTGGCTAAAAAAGCCAAGGCCGTGCCCGTAATCTTCGAACCTGAGCCGGGCAAAGAACTGGTGGCGGACGGAGTGGAGCCCGACCTGCTCGGTCTGTTCAGTGGCTCATCCTTTCCCGAAGCTCTCGCAGACGACTCCGCACCGCCAACGGTTCACCTCTTTCTTGAAAATCTATGGGAATACTCCCAAGAAGACGAGCCCACTTTCATTGAGGAGGTTCGCATTACCTACATACATGAGCTCGGTCACTATCTGGGCATGGAAGAAGACGACTTGGAAAAACGAGGACTTGCCTAACCCGGGAAACAAGAAGGCGTCCCGGAATTAACCGAGACGCCTTCTTTAAACTAATAGTCAGGCTGAGCCTTACATCATGCCGTGATCGTGATCGTGTCCACCTGGAGCAGGTTTTTCCTCCTCCGGAATGTCAGTGATCATGCAATCCGTGGTCAACAGAAGGCCGGCAACCGAACCTGCGTTTTGCAACGCGGTGCGAGTAACCTTGGTAGGATCGACAACGCCAGCCTTGATCAAGTCTTCATAGGTATCCGTTGCTACGTTGTAACCGGTAGCAGCCTTCGACTTGAGAACCTGCTGAACGACGAGCGAGCCTTCGACTCCTGCGTTGTCGCAAAGCTTGCGAAGTGGAGACTCAATGGCTCGACGCACGATGGAAGCTCCAAGAGCTTCGTCGCCTTCAAGATCCTTTGCCGCTTTCTCAATTGCGTTTGCTGCACGAATAAGAGCAACGCCTCCACCAGGAACAATACCTTCTTCGACGGCGGCACGAGTCGCGTGAAGGGCGTCTTCAACGCGCGCCTTCTTTTCCTTCATCTCAGGCTCGGTAGCAGCTCCTACGTTGATAACGGCAACACCGCCGGCCAATTTGGCGAGACGCTCTTGCAATTTCTCACGATCGTAATCGGAAGTGGTTTCATCGATTTGACGACGGATTTGCTTAACGCGACCTTGTATGTCGGAAGCCTTGCCTCCACCTTCGAC
>CAZXKR010000163.1:0-4300 GCA_964641305.1 uncultured Puniceicoccaceae bacterium
TCGCCTTCGCGAACTCTACAAAGTGCCTGAAGACACCCGCCCGGTTAGTAGGTCTAAACGACCGAAACCCAAGAAAAAGTAGTAGACTTTTGGTCTTCAGACCACCGAATCGACGGCGGTGGCTAGTGAAAAGTCCTTTTCGGTGACCTTGCCGCCGGCGTCATGGGTGTTGAGAGCGATCTCGACCCGATTATAGCAATTGAAGATCTCGGGGTGATGATCTTGTTGCTCCGCCTCATAAGAAAGGCGAACAATGAAGGCCATAGCATCCCGAAAGTTGCTAAAGGCAAAAGACTTTTTGAGATGGTCTTCCTCGTAACGCCAACCTTGGAGGTTGACCAATCCGGACTCTATTTCGCTTTCTTGAAGTGGTTCGCTCATAACGAATAATTTGGGAAAGGCTTTCCTCGTTGTCAATAAGGTGATTAGGCGTTGTGATACTCTTTCAATTGCCATGACTCTCATCGAAGAAGATTCACAAGGTGAAGTCCCTCAACACGTAGCCATCATCATGGATGGCAACGGTAGATGGGCTCGCAACCGAGGCAAACCTCGCTTATTTGGTCATCACAAAGGAGTCGAAAACGTGAGACGGGTAGTGGATGCTGCCAAAGAAGCGGGCGTCCCCTATTTAACTTTGTACGCCTTTAGCGTGGAAAACCAGAATCGCCCACCGGACGAAGTTACCGGATTGATGCGACTATTGAGAGAATTCCTGAAGAAGGAAATTCGCAATATGGTCAGGGACGGCGTAAGACTACGAGTAATTGGCGACGTATCAGGCTTGCCCGACTATGCCCGAAGCATTGTTCAGGAAGCAATCGAGAAGACGAAAGAGAATGACGACTGGAATCTCACACTCGCCCTCAATTACGGCAGCAGGCAAGAAACCTTGCATGCTATCCGAACCTACGCTGAAAAAGTAGCTTCGGGTGAAACCTCGCCGGAGAAATTGGATTGGGACACCTTCTCATCTCACCTCTACACGGTCGACCTGCCGGACCCCGACTTGATCATACGTACCTCAGGCGAGCATCGCTTGAGCAATTTCCTTCTCCTGCAAGCAGCCTATGCGGAGATTTACGTAACTCCCGAACCTTGGCCCGAATTCGGACCCGAAAAGTTTCATCTGGCTTTGCAAAACTATGCCAGTCGCGAACGTCGCTATGGCAAAACGGGGGAGCAAGTCCGACATCAATCTTCCCCGCTCGAAACACCTGTAAGCGTATGATTCTCAGAGTATTTTCAACCATCATCCTGTGGAGCATCGTAATCGGTGGAGTCGTAGGTTTCGGCGAAGTCGGAACCATGTGGATTCTGACTATTGCGGCTGTTTGCACTCAATTCGAAATCTATGCGATGCTGGGCCGACTCGGATTCGCCGCAAACAGAATTTCCGGATTGGCCACGGGAGCTTTTCTCATTCCGATGGGTTATTACGTAGAAGGGGCCGGAATGGACGCTGTGGCGGTGGGAGCTCTCACTATGTCCGGTGCTGCCGTGCTTTTCCCACAAGCCCAGCGCGGAATGTACGTCAAACGTTTGCTGCCAACCTTCTTCGGTCTGATATACGTGCCCTTTCTGTTGCACTACTTCGTTCGAATTTTGCAGACGTCCGGAGAGGCTCCCGAGGGAGCAGCCATGAGTTTCGGTTTGTTCTTCTGCTTATGGTTGCTTGCCGTAGCAAAATTCAGCGACATTGGGGCTCTTCTTGTAGGAAAGATGATAGGTCGCACGAAGATGGCGCCTTCAATCAGTCCCGGAAAAACCATCGAAGGACTTATTGGCGGAATTGCGGCGTCTGCGGGAATAGGTGCTCTCCTGCCATGGGTATTACAAAACTATAGGCCCGACCTAGTTTCCTTTGATGGAGTGAACTTCGACCCCGGATCAGCTGCGATCCTTGCCTTACCTGTGGCCGTAGCCGCCGTAGTAGGTGACTTGATCGCTTCCGTGCTCAAACGGCTGGCTCACATCAAGGACTCCGGCGGAGTAATACCTGGAATAGGCGGTATGCTCGATCTTACCGACAGTCTCATCTTGGCCGCACCCACGGGATATTTTCTACTTTTGGCCTTATTGCGGTGAGCGAACCCAAGAAGGTCGTTCTGCTGGGAGCCACCGGTTCCATCGGAGAAAGCGCCTTGCGAGTGCTGAGGGCTCATCCCGACAGGTTGCAATTGGTCGGACTTTCGGCCCACTCGAATGCTGACGGACTTTTTGCCATTGCCGAGGAGTTTGGTGTCGAGAATCTTTGCCTTTCCGGAAATGCTTCCGAAGGATCGTCAGTACCGAGTAATGCCACACTGGGTAGGGGCTCTAGTGGTATGGAAGAGTTGGCCGCCTTGCCCGAAGCAGACGTCACCTTGGTCGCCGTAGTGGGATCGGCGGGCTTGCTCCCGACTCTGGCTGCCATTCAAGGAGGAAACGACGTTATTCTCGCCAATAAGGAAGCTCTTGTAGTTGGCGGTAAATTCGTCATGAAAGCGGCTCGAGAAGCAGGGGTCCGAATCATACCTGCAGACAGCGAGCACAACGCCGTGTTCCAATGCCTGCAAGGCGTGCCCGATCGCGACGTCGATCGAATCATATTGACGGCATCGGGTGGTCCATTTCGTGAATTATCGCTCGAACAGATGGCTTCCGTTACTTCGGAAGAAGCTCTTGCCCATCCTAACTGGTCGATGGGGCCGAAAATAACGGTAGACTCGGCAACCATGGCAAACAAGGGCTTGGAACTGATAGAGGCTCACTGGCTCTTCGGTTTACCGGCGGAACGGCTCGACGTACTCATCCACCCCCCCAGCCTCGTGCATTCTGTCGTTCGCTTGGTGGATGGATGCGTATTAGCCCAACTCACCCCACCCTCCATGACCTTTGCCCTCCAGCATGCCCTGCTCTACCCCGATCGGGCAACAGGCGTGGACGAACCACTGGACTTTTCAGAACCACTGGAGCTTTCGTTCGCTCCTCCCGACTTGGACAGATTCCCATGTCTTAGGCTTGCTCGGGAGGCGATGCAAACCGAAGGCATCGCCCCAACGGCATTCAATGCCGCCAACGAAATCGCAGTCGATGCTTTTTTGCGGAATCGGATTGGCTTTCTCGGCATTCCCGCAATAATAGAAGCCACTTTAAACGACACTCAACACAGAGACCCCAAAAACATAGAAGAAGTTCTCGCCGCAGATTCGGAAGCCCGCAAATTGGCTTTGGAAAAGCTGAGAAAACAACTTCACTAAACCACATCAGAAATTCGTGTCCTTACTATACGATATCAGCTTCATCTTCGTTGCCTTGCTCACCTTGGGGATAACCATCTTCGTTCATGAACTCGGCCACTTTCTCGCAGCTAAGCGCAGGGGATTGGTGATCAAGCGTTTCTCCATCGGTTTTGGACCAAAAATCTTCGGTTGGGAACGGGATGGCGTGGAATACCGTCTATCCATAATACCCTTCGGCGGATACGTAGCCCTTCCCCAATTGGCGGATATGGGCCGACTGGAAGGAGCCGAAAAGGAGATTCCTGAAAAAGAGAGTGATGAAGAGGAGAGCGACGATGAGGAAGAAGAGGACGAGAACGAAGAGGAAGATGAAGATGAACACAAAATAGAACAATTGCCGAAGATCAGCTATGCCGATAAAATGATCGTTTCGGTCATGGGTGCCGTCTTCAACGTATTGTTCGCCTTCGTACTTTCCTGCATACTCTGGTTTTTTGGATATGACGTACCTTCAGCCCAGCTTACTACGGAGGTAGGTTACGTGGCCGAGGAAGTCGAACGATGGAATCCATTGATTCAAGAGGGAGAAACCGTTCCTGGACCAGGGATGGTCGCGGGATTGGTTCCCGGAGACAAAATCCTCAAAGTCGACAATGCTCCCGTGGAAGACTTCATGGACATTCAAAACCGCATCGTTACCGGGAAGAGGACAAGGGAAGACGGTGAGCGTCTGGTGACCTTGCTCATAGATCGCAACGGCACGTCAAAAAGCTTGGACATTCGTCCAGAAGTCGTAAGTAGCGAAGAATTTCGCATTATCGGCATAGGTCCTCGGGAAACTTTTTTTGTGGATGAGCTGTCGCCTGGTTTACCAGGTAAAGCTGCCGGACTTGAAAAAGGCGATATGCCACTCGCCATAGATGGGCAACAGATTCTATCATTCCGTTTTCTAATAGACTACCTCGACAAACTCGAAGAAAACGCCAGCGTCGCCTTCACCGTAAGAAAAGTAGATGTTTTTAAAGGCGGTGAGGATGGACCGAAAGAGACCTATACGCTCACCCCGGTGACAAAAG
>CAZXKR010000164.1:0-4292 GCA_964641305.1 uncultured Puniceicoccaceae bacterium
CCCACCGACTATATCAAGATCCTCATCGACGAGGATGGAGATGGAGAAGCGGAAACAGTCAAAACCTTCGCGGAAGGCTTTAACTGCATAGAGGCAATGGCTTGGAAAGGAGACGAATTATGGGTTGCCAACGCACCTGAGTTGACGGTCCTGCGAGATACGGATGGAGACGACGTCGCAGACGAGTACCAAGTCATTTACACGGGGATGAACAACTTGAGGCATAGCGTACACGGTCTCAACTGGGGGCCTGACGGTTGGCTTTACTTTAGCATAGGGAATACTTGGGTAAAACCAAACGCACCAAAGCCGATACGAGACCTGCAAGGGATAAAGTCCGATGACACCACCGAATACCCGCTGACAAAAGTCTATACCAAGGAAACTTATCCCAAGAGCTACCACCCGATGAACAAGAGTGAAAAAGAAGGCGGTATCTTTCGCTGCCGTCCCGGAGGCTACGATCTCGAACTTTATGCCAGGGGTATGCGCAACCCATGGGACATTTGCATGGATAGCGGTTTCAACTGGTTGGGCACGGACAACGATCCGGGCAGACCGGGAGAACGTATTTTCATGCCAATTCGACATGGTCACTACTCCATGAAGCATCCGTGGAAATTCGACTGGATGGGCAAGCACCCCGCAATCGCGCCATCTTCCGATCTTTTCCCGGGAGTGAGCGGTTCGGGAACAGGAGTCGTTTATTACAACTCGCAGCACTTTCCTGAAAAATATCGTAATCGCTATTTGATCGCCGATTGGACCAACAATTGCATCTTTCTCTACAACCCCAAATGGGACGGAGCATTACAGGTTCCTGCCGAAACCAAACGCAAAATCGTTGATGGGGGAGTCACTCGAGCGGGAGATCTTGGCTACAAGGGAGCAAAGGGCCGTTCTCTATTTCGACCGACCGATATCGACGTCGGACCTGACGGCGCTCTCTATATGGCGGGATGGGGTTCCGTTTACGGGACTAAGTACGTTCCAAAAGAAAAATGGACGACTGAGGAAAACGCAAAGTATCAAGGTCGAGTTTTTCGCCTGCGACACAAGAATCCTCTCATACCTCGGAAAAAATGGGATACGGCCAAACGAAAGATGCCAATCCAAAAATGGAACTTCAATCAGCTAATGGAGGACATGGGGCATCAAGTGCAAGTATGGCGCGTGAATGCTCAGGACGAATTCGTTAGGCGAGGATCAGAATCCCGTAATGGATTGCTCAAGGCCATTCGTTCGGGAAATCTTTCTGAGAGCCAAGCAACTTGGTCGATTTGGGCGGTTGGACGGATTGACAAAACGAGCGGTACTGACCTTGCAGACATTAAGAAATTTGCTCGAGAAAGCTCAGTCTTGAATCTTCGCATTCAAGCCACTCGCATATTGGGAGAGAACCAAGCAACCGATTCCCGAGCGATTCTAGTTAGCTTGCTGGACGACCCCGAACCACGAATTCGCACTGCTGCCATGCAGTCCTTGGAGAAGGTCGGTTGGGGAGATTTTGGAGATTCGATTCTGGAGGCAGTAGCCGACGAAAAAGACCGGGTAACCGCTTACGTCAACTGGCAGGTAATGCGTCGACAGTTACCCCAAGCCGAAAGAGGACAACTACTTGAAGATCCGCGAAACGGAATCCGGCTCATGGCTGGGCTCAGCTTAATGGAGGAAGGAGATCGAAGCCTGCAAGGAAAGGTCGAGCAGTGGTTGAAGAATGCGGGTGAAGATTCGGAAATCGAAGGCCAAGTCACAATAACTGCAAATGAAACGAACTTTCGAAAATCCACAAAAGTGTTGATCAAGGGAAGTTTACCAAAAGAAAAATCGTTTGATCTTCGTTACACGCTGGACGGTTCCACCCCCAATGAAACATCTCCCAAAACAGCAGGCGAAATTTCAATATCCAAAGACTCCGAGGTCAAAGCCGCGGCCTTCATCGACAAACAACTGGTTTCCAACATAGCAAAACTTAGCGTGCATCGAATAACTGATTCAGAGTGGCGAGACCGTCTATTTATTAGCAACATTCGAATCGCCGGAAAGGAGGCTGACTTGTATGCCACAAACGAAGGTCTTCAACGTGGAGTACTGGCATATGCAGATGATCCCGACACCACTATAACCAGTGTCCCAGATGAAATTTCAGGAGCTACCTTGATTCCCACTCGAAAAGCAGACAAGGCAAGCATGCGGAGTGATTTCTTGAGCTTCGAGACGAACCTGTCTTCCCTTGTCTACGTAGCATTCGACATCCGATCAACGCCCCCAAAATGGTTGACCGGTGAATTCAAGGAAACCAAGCACGTCTTGTCTACAAGCAACGGGAGCAAGTTGCGCGTTCACGTGAAGGAAGCAAAAGCAGGAAAAATCGTCTTGGGAGGGAATGAAAAGGGCAAAGTCACCTACCTAGTTTTTGCAAGCAAGGGCAGTACGGGACAAACCACAATTGCCGCTACCAAGGCAATTCTCGGTAGCGGCGCAGTAAACCCGAAGCGTGGTGAAGAAATCTTCTTTGGTAGGGGAACATGCTTTGCCTGTCACAGGGTAAACGGACGCGGAGTGGCAGTCGGACCCGAACTTGCAGGAATCAGCAAGCGTCGCGACCCCCATTACCTAGTCGAGGCAATCCTAAACCCCGATGCGTACATTGTTGAAGGCTACCAGCAAACCAGTCTGGAAATGAAAGGCGGGCGAAAACTCTTTGGAATGATCCAGGAAGAGACAGCGATCTCGATCAACCTCGTCCTGTTGACGGGCGAACAGATAACCGTTCCTACGGAAGACCTGAAAAAACGGTCGGATGCCAAGAAGTCGGGGATGCCGGCAAGCTTCGTTTACACGTTAAGCCCCCAAGACGTTGCCGACGTCACTGCTTGGACATTGACTCTCCAAGGACCCAATGAGCAACAAACCTCTTCGAAACCGAATCAAAGACTGAGTGTCAAACATATGGAAGTATTGAATGGCGCCAAGGTGGACAAGGTTGTGGTTTCCATCGGCAACGAGATCTTTACCGAGTATCGATACGCCAATCAGGGCAAACCGATCCTCTATCCCGTGATCGGTCCGTACGGTATTCCCATGACCCGGCACTACCCAATGAAGGAAGGGGTGCCCGGTGAGAGCGGCGATCATCATCATCACCAGTCCATTCACTACAACCACCCGGTGAGCGGGATCGATTTTTGGCATGGCCGTGGAGGAGCCCACATTCGTAATGACGAAATCGTCAAGGCAGAGGTGGTTGACGGCAAGGCATTGATCGTAAGCAGGAACAGCTGGATGCATGGCGAAAAAAGAATTCTTTCGGACACCACCGAGATCAGTGCCGGTACTACGGAAGGTGGGCGGTTCATCGATTACAAGATATCGATCCATGCCTCGGAAAGGGAAATCACCTTTCAGGACAGCAAGGAGGGTTCGATGTCCATTCGTACCCATCCCGCCTTGAGGTTACAGGGAAAAGTAGCCAAGGGATCAGCTATCAACAGCGAGGGAGTGAAGGGAAAGGCCGTTTGGGGAAAAGCCGCCAAGTGGGTGAATTATTGGGGACCGGTGGACGGGAAGACGGTGGGCATTGCGATTTTCGACCATCCCAAAAACCCTAGACATCCGACTACCTGGCATGCTCGTGACTACGGACTTGTTGCCGCCAATCCTTTCGGAAAAAGATATTTCAAGGCAGGAGACGGGGCCTTGACTCTAAAAAAAGGCGAAACCGTCACCTTTGCCTATCGTTTCTTCTTTCATGAAAATTCGCATGAGAAGATTGACCTTCCGACCCACTACAAGACATGGGGGGAGTCTTATCGGCATAAAGCGAATTTCAAATAATGAACGCTCCGGGGAAAACACTATGAATACGAAAAAGGCAGGTCTTCTCGTTCGCCATGAAGCGGATGCCAAAAAAGAAAAAAGTACATGCGGCTGGCGATACAGGTTAGTGAGCGAAGGGGATGAGGATGTAAAAGCATGGGCCCACACCGTCGATATCGACGGAAGCAAGGCGCATTACCATAAGATCGGCACGGAACTGTACTATGTTGTCGAAGGCGAAGGCACACTCTTTCTAGATGGCGAAGCGCATCCCATACAAAAAGGCTCTTTCGCGCACATCCCTCCCGGAGTGGTTCATAGTTCTGAGGGCCGGATGAAGGTACTTGTCGTTGGTGTTCCCGATATCGACGATGAAGATCTATACTTCCCAGAAGAAACCTAAACGAGGCTAGCCTAGCCCTAGAGGTGCTTGTCGAACCATTTCTCGATGTCGTCCACCATGGGCAGAAACC
>CAZXKR010000165.1:0-4254 GCA_964641305.1 uncultured Puniceicoccaceae bacterium
GCGCAGCTGGCGGGCCTTCACCGGTTTGTCCAGAAGGATCGGAATAATCCAGTTGACATTGTCGCGCACTTTGCCGTCCGGCAGAGCCTTCCATTTCTCTCCATTCTTCACCTGGAGGTCGAAGTTCTTCGCGGCATACTGGGCTTCGCGCTTCCAGCCGGATGCTAGGTATACGCTTTGAAAAGTCTTTTCTTCGCTCAGCTCGATATCAAGCGTACCAGGACCCTTGACAATCCAACGCGAATCCTCGGACAATCTTCCGTCCACTGCCTTCGAGCCCGCATACTCCCCATGCTCCCCGCTGACCTTGACCCCAGCGCCTTTGGACAGGCTTTGGGAAAGCATTTCTTCGAGGTTTCGACTTGAAGATGGTTTCTCATCGGTATCGTAGCCCGGACTTACGGGTATCCGGTAACTGACTCCATCTTCTTCCACAATGGCGGAAGCCGCATCCACCCGGATCTTAGTTTTCGGCTGAGCCCCCTCTGCAACCATTTTCGTCCCGGGCTTGGAGTAGGGTGCCAGTTCTAGCCGGTCATTGAGTTCATAATACGCATCGTCTTCGAGCATGCTCAAGACCCTGCGGTTGCTACGGATCACTCCCTTTGTGGTCGCCGGTTTTTCGGGAGTCGCAACGCCATCGAAAATCGGACTGTTTTTCTTATCCCGCCCATCCCGATCCCGGTAGTGGAAATGAACCGTCGCCTGCTTCACCTTCTCGGCGACGCGCAAACGAACCCAGACCCCTTTATCGGTATCTTTGAAAATATGAATGGACGAACCCCTCACCTTGAGAGATTTCAGTTTTTCCCATTTCCCGTCTCCCTGCTTGTCGACCTCCAAGATGAATCCGGCAGGTCTCTTGTTTTGATGATGGATGACCATCATTCGATGATCGTAGCCCGAAAAGAGGTAGGGTTCACTCACTTGTCCAACCGTGAGATCTTCGCGCAACCAGACCGAACCCCGGCCGATCGCCGGGCCCAACTTGTCGATTTTGCCGGCGTCTACGAACCAAAGATTGGAATTGGATTGGAGAGGAGCACCCTTGGCTGACTTGAAAGGCCGGTGGTTGAGGAATTCCTTCTGCGCGGAATCGTCGCAGCCGAAAACGATCCGGTCCTTCCAACGAGCGAAATCGCCAATCACCCTCAGGTAGTTCGAGCGGGGAGCGACCCCCGAGGAATTGGTTCTTGAGAACCCCTTGGGGAAACGCCAGAACGTCCCGTGCATGGTAGCGAGGAGATCTTCTTCACCGATCTCCCGGATGCGGGGCCATTCGGTGTTCCAACCGTGGGCGCCGTCGTAGCTGTGACTACCCTTGGGTAGTCGATACGAATGCCATTCACCGTTTTCCAAAAGCATGAGAATGAGGGAGCGAGCATCCCAGCCCATTGCCCAAATAGGATCAGTTTCATTTGAGTTTCCATATATTCCGCCCGGTCCGGTTACCTCCGTAAATTGGTTTCGGCGGACAAGGTTCCAATCCCCGTTTCCCCGCCATGAGGCAAGAGCCCCTGAAGTCATGGTTGGATCTTTGGCCACGCCCTTTCCACGCTCCCCGTTGTTTGAATAAACCAATGCGCCCTGACCGGAATAAAGCCCCTTTCCATGGTAGCCAGGAAGCTTAGTCCAAATACCCGAACCCTTGAACTTCTTGTTCGGGTTGCCGTCCTTGATGTGCTCGATCACGCTTAGGTCGTGGACGTCGACCGAATAAAGCCCTTCCTCCATGGTTGCTACGTAGACCCTATTGGCAGGGTCCTTCAGGTGCCTTGCCGTCCCGGTGTGCCTTCCCGGCATCTTGGAATAAGGGATTACCCGGACCTTTCCCTTTGCATCAATGAAATACGGTCCGATGCTCAGCTGGTTGGACTCCCTGTGTATCATGCGGTTGGCCGGTGTGCCTCCGATGCTCTCCGGCCTGATGATTTGCCTCAGGTCGGGGGTGATCTCGTAAAGCTTGTCAGAGGATCCCTGAGGCTTGTGCGGACCGTAAGTGATGACCCACAGTCGACCGGCCCACGGTACAACTGCCCCCGTCCCGCACTCCCCTTCATCGTTGTACATGGTTAGGCTCGGGTAGACACCGGAAATGGAGACGGGGAGCTTGCGATTCTTTTGAGCGTCCAACGAGCCGACCAGCAGGAGAAGAGCGATCTTGCCTGACATTTTCTTTAGAAATTTCACGTTCATGATTTTTTACTTCTGTCAAAGATTCACTATAGTTCCTTCGCGTGCTTAGCTCCTTCTTTCAAAAGCAAATTTCGGGCTTGGATCCTCCCTTTTTCCCATTTTTCTCTTTCAACGGTCAACTCGAGCATTTTTGAGACGGGCAACACGATTGCCCATGGAGCATAGGTGTTATCCAGAGGAGTGGACTGGTATGCGTTAACTGGGTTGATATTCGCTTTATTATTCAGCAAAAGCTCGACGACTTTCGAATGTCCCATCAATGCGGCATGGCTCAAGGCGGTGGATCGGTCTTCGGTTTGCAGATTGACGTCGGCTCCCGCTTGGATCAGCGACTCGACGGCCTTTTCGGAACCATTGAGAGCCGCCGTTTGAAGGGCGGACAGTTTGAATTCGGGGTCGAGTTGGTCAACCGACGCCTCTCCTTTTTCGAGGAATTTCTCTATGTTCGGTACGTCGTTGTTTTTGGACGCTGTCCAAAGAGACTTCGATGGAACGTAATCCGGTTTCGTTTCGTCCACCAAATGACCTGCGTAAACTGCAACGAGGATCCCGACTTGAGCCAAGACGGCAACAGGAGAGAGCACGAACAATGTTAGTCGCCTTCCCCATAGGTTCGTTGCATCCTTTTGGAGCGACAGTTCGCTCTTCTGGCAAGGCCTCTTGGGTTTCTTCAATCCCATGACCGGGTATAGGAATCCGATTCTTCGGATCACGAATTCGTAAAGGACGCCGCATAGGAGCAGAGTTAAAACTACGTGCAGCAAGAAAGTCACTGAAGGCGCCAATGCCCATGGGAAGACGACCAAGGCCAAGAGTTGTTGAACAGGCATATGAATGACGTAGATTGGAAACACCGCTTTGCTCAGGTAGGTGAAGATGTTTGTTGGCTTGTTCAGGAATAGCGATCCGTACCCTAGCAGGGCCAGCATCCACATGCCGGATTCGAAAGCTGTGGAGGAGTGGTTTTGCCGCAACAACTCCCAGTCGAGGTATTCCATTCGGCCAAGATAACACAAAATGGCAAGAGGTAGAGCGAAGTGGCAAACCTTTGTCAGCGAATTCCAGAACTTTTCGCCCGTGCTGACAAGTACGAAGCCTGCCGCGTAGCAGACGAGACCATACCAGAATCGTATAGGGAAAAATGCAAATTCCCAAGGCTTCGAAAGCACTGTCTCCAACATTAGAGGTAGAGGTAGAAAAACCAGTAGTCCGAATGGGAAAGTTGCTCGCAGAGTTCGGATGACGAAGTTTTCTGGATGTCGCTTGAAGTAAAGGATGAGCGGGATCGAAAGAATGGAATAGGTGACTAGATTCCAAACGAACCAAAGATGTCCCGGATTCGGTTCATACGTTGGATTTTGATTAAGGGAAATCGAATGAAGAGCCAAATAGGCTGGGCAAAAGAAAAAAGAACCGAAGGCTAACGGAGGAACCAATCGCATCATGCGATCGGCAACTACTTCCTTGACGCTCCGTCGACGCAATACGAAGCCGATGGCCATACCTGAAATTACGAAAAGGATGGGAATTCGCCAGACGTTGAAAAGTTCCGCGACAAACCAGTATTGGCTGAGTTCTTGGTCGTACTGGATGAAGCGAATGGAGTTTGCGAACGGTTGGTAGGAAGCGAAGACGTGATAAATAATCAAAAGCGCCAGCGCTATGACTCGCAGCGCGTCTATCTCGTAACGGCGAGGGTCCGACTTGTTGGGGTTTCTCCCGTTTCCGCCAGGATGCTCGAGGTCGCAGTCTCGACTTTCTTTCAAATTAATTTTGTTCAATGTCTCGTGCGACCCGAAGGTGTCGTTTTGCTGGTTCTTCACTCGCCCGGATCAGTCGTCGCAGGCAAGTAAGCTAGTTTAAAGCCCCGCAACTATCCAAAGCCATCAAAGCCATGCTGGTTCCCGCCTGACTGATGTAATGCTTTCCATTTCTTCTCGGCGAATGGGAAAACCATCGACCGCTTTCGCGCTGTCGTGTCTTGAGCCAGTTCACGCCATGCTGAATGATCTGATTATCGGCGGGGATCTCGGCTTGGCGTAAGGTGTACAAGGCAAA
>CAZXKR010000166.1:0-4251 GCA_964641305.1 uncultured Puniceicoccaceae bacterium
GCCTGTATCACTATCAAATATGCATTTAAGGCTGACTGAACTTCCTCCTCATTTGCTTTGCCCATCCATTCTTTAGTTAAAATCAAATGACCAGTAGACGAAACGGGCAAAAATTCCGTAACACCTTCCACCAAACCATAAACCAACGCATCGCCGTAATCCAAAGCCGAATGCTGATCCGGATTCACTAAAGTGGAATTATTCTCAACGCCAAAAACAGGCGTCGCCATTCCAAATACAATGAAAAATAAGATTCCAAGAAAACTTTGCATCCTGTAAACCTTCAAGCGACTTTTGACCTGACGTGGCAAGATGGAAAACCGCAAACCTTGTTAATATGGCAATCAATCTGTTTTACTTGCGACCATTCCAGCTCCAATCAACTTGTAGATTAAAATGACTGAAACGACTCTGAACCATTTCTCCGCTAAAGCTGAATCGGGCAATGACTTGGATGAGACTGAGATTAAGACTGCTTCGGATCTTCTTGCTTCGCCTGACCCAAGTGCAGTTGACAAAGAGCGGTTCCTTTTGGCACTTGCAGATAAAGGTGAATCTCCAGAGGAGGTCGCTGCGTTTGCATCTAGGTTTCGAGAATTGGCGAAAGATCCGGGACTTAGCAGTTTAGCAAAGGCAGCCATTGATGTCTGCGGCACGGGCGGAGACAAGTCCGGCAGTTTCAATATATCTACTTTCGTTGCCTTTACTCTTTCCGCCGGAGGTGTTCCCGTGCTCAAACACGGAAACCGTTCTATTACGTCGAAATGTGGAAGCGCAGACCTCCTGGAAGGTGTTGGAATTCATCTCACTCCGTCACCTACCACCCTGATTGCCGCAGCAGAGGAGTTGAACTTCACTTTCTTTTTCGCCCCCAATTTTCATCCGGCCTTCAAGGAAATTATGCCTGTCAGGCAAAATCTTGCCAGTAAAGGCCGAAGAACCGTATTCAACCTCTTGGGCCCTCTAATTAACCCGGCCCAACCCGCCTTTCAGCTATTAGGAGTTTTTTCGCCGGATTTAGTAGTGCCGATGGCGTCCACTCTGAACGCTCTCGGATTACGACGAGGGCTTGTAGTCCATGGGAAACTCGACAAAGGGCGAGGTATGGATGAAATATCCTGTGCTGGCAAAAACCTTGCTGCTGGATTCGGAGAACTTGCTGATGTTCGCCAGGAGAACTGGGAGCCGGAGTCTTTTGGGTTACCACCCTGCAATGAATCCGAATTGAAAGGCGGTGATCTTTCGGACAATTTGAAAATTCTAGATGATTTACTTCATGGCCGTGCGCCCGATGGTCTGTTATCCACCATCGTCGCAAACGCTGCTGCCGCCTTTTACATTTCGGAGAAAGCTGCAGATGTTCGTGAAGGGGCGATCATAGCGAAAGAGCTGATTTTAGGGGGACGGGTTCGGAGCTGGTTGCAAAAAGCTCAGGAGTTTTACGCCGACCATGACTGAAATCGTTAATCACCGTTTTTTCGGAACAGACGGAATCCGCGGCAAAGTTGGCGGATCTTGTATCAATCAAAAATTTGCCTATCGCCTTGGGTTGGCCATAGGTAGTTTTCTCGACCGGAAAGACGAGCATGGCACTACCGTCCTCATAGGTCGGGACACGCGACCATCGGGCGAAGAACTGGCTTCGGCTATCGCATCCGGCCTCTTCAATAGCGGTTTTTCTCCAATGTTGGTGGGAGTATTGCCCACACCAGCTCTTGCCCATGCGTTAGTCGTGAACGAAATGCGATTTGGCATTATGATCACGGCTTCACATAATCCCGCGTCCGATAATGGTTTCAAGCTTTTCGACCATATGGGCCGCAAACTATCAAAGGATCAAGAATTGCTAATCGAGGGGCATCTCCTCAAAAGCCATGAAGAATCCTCAGGCCAGGAAAGGTTTTTACCAGAAACCTTTCCCCATCTAGATACTCTGTCCAGTTACCGAAACCACATCTTGGGCATATTGTCGGAAAACACTCTTAGCGATTTTAAAATCGTGGCCGACCTCTCCAACGGTGCAACTACAGTCACTACGCCCGAAATCTTAAGAGAGTTGGGCGCCGAGGTAATTACCATTGCAGCTGGTGAAGGTGCCATCAATCATGGGGTCGGAAGCGAACATCCACAGGTACTTGCTGAAAAAGTTAAGGCAACGCAAGCCGACATAGGCCTAGCCCACGACGGTGATGGCGACCGCGTGATCCTATGCGACAACCAAGGGGAGGTCGTCCATGGCGACAAACTCCTCGGTCTCCTCGCCTTGCATGCAAAAAGAAAAGGCAAGCTTTCGGACAGTGTCCTTGTCGCCACAGTTCAGAGTAATTCTGGTCTGGAACGCAGTCTGAATAATTTGGATGTCCGTCTTGCTCGCTCAGAGGTTGGTGATCGCAATGTGGCAGAGCTCATGAGAGAGCTTGGCGCCAACTTAGGGGGGGAATCCTCGGGTCATATTATTGCCAGTGACCATCTTCCGTCGGGTGACGGGTTGCTCAGTTTTCTTCTTGCATCGCAAGCCGTGCTTGAAACGGATTCCCCCCTATCGGTTCTTGCTGATCAAATTGATCTAGCTCCATGTGTTGAGAATGCTTACCGCGTTCTAGAGAAAACTCCTCTCGAATCATTGCCCGAGCTGATGGAACTTGTGGCACGTGAAGAACAAATTTTAGGAAAAGAAGGGCGAGTCATTCTTCGTTACTCTGGGACCGAACTTAAAATTCGTTTACTTGTGGAGGCTCTCGAATCAAACCAAGCCGAAGAAGTTTTCCATACCTTGGAGCAAGCTTTACGAAAATCATTGAAATTTGCGTAAAACTTGGTGCTATGGAGCTTTTGGTTAATTCACCTTAGCCTAGACACCTAATTCTTAAAAAGTGATTGAGGAAACATCTATCGCGGATTTGGATCCCCGACAAATCAAACAGCTACAAGCTGCGGAGACTGCGGAAAGAACCAACCCTTCCTACGCACTGGAAATCTATGGTTCTGTCCTTAGGCAAGTCCCCGGCTGTCTCGAACTTCGAAAAAAGCTTCGTGTCTTGCAAATCAAGGTTACCGGTAGCAATACCAAAGGTTTTTCCAAGTTCTTGGGTAAAGTAACCGCTACTCCTTTCCGAATGGGCAACAAAGCTGAAAAAGATCCCGAAGGTTCCTTGGTAAAGGCAGAGGAACTTATTGCCAAGAATCCTGACAATGTGATCGCGCACCAGTTGCTGGCTGATGCCGCCGCCAACCTCGAGATGCACAAAACCGTGATATTTGCCTATGAAACCGTCTACAAGCTAGAACCCGAAAATATTTCAAACCTCAAAGACTTAGGTCGTGCTTACCTAGTTGTAGACGACACGGAAAACGCTATTAAGACTGGCAACACCATCTTGAGCAAAAGCCCTGGTGATGGCGAAGCAGAGGATCTTATGAAGAAAGCGTCCGTTGCCATTGCAATGCACAAGGGCAAGTGGGAGGAATCCGAAGACTACCGAGCTCAGCTAAAAGACGAAAAAGAAGCGCAATCTCTTGAACAAGCAAGCAAGTCCGTTAACGATGCCAAAGGTCTTGAAGAACTTATTCAGCAAACATACGAAGAACTCCAGTCTCAGCCCGAAAACTTAAACAACTATCGCCAACTCAGCGATCTCTATCATCGGGCAGGAGATCTCGAAAACGCCATAGCGTGGATTCAAGAGGCCCGCAAGCACGAGGCTGGGCAATCGGATGTTTCACTCGAAAAAAAGGAGCGGGGGTTAACCCTCGAATTTTACGACGATTCCATTGATCAATGGAGAGCAGCCCTCGCCGCCGAACCCGAAAATGCTGACAATCAATCCGGATTAGACCAAACGGTCGCCGCAAAAGCCGAATATCATCGAACGCAAATCGAATCGCTCGTCGAGCGATACCCAAACGATTACGGTTATCGCTATGAACTCGGCCGCCTGCTTTTCGACGTATCGGATTACGATGGCGCGATATCTCAATTTCAGCTTGCTCAACGAAACGCCAACGTACGTCTCGATTCTATTATGTATCTTGGCCGTGCCTACCGAAGCAAAAATTTCTTTGATATGGCAATTGAACAGTTCAGTTCACTGAAGGAGGAATTACAAGTTATGGACGACCGAAAAAAGCAAGCAGTCTACGAACTCGGTTGTTGTCTGGAGGCAATGGAAAAACACGATGCCGCAATCGAGGAATTCAAGTTGGTGTATTCTGCTGACATCTCTTACCGTGACGTCTCACAAAAAATCGACG
>CAZXKR010000167.1:0-4225 GCA_964641305.1 uncultured Puniceicoccaceae bacterium
CTAATTCCCAACCCGAAAGGGATACTGGGAAATCACTAGAGTTGTACAATTCAACGAACTCCAAATCCTGATTGCCGCTCGGCGGATTGTACATGATTTCGCTTATCATTATCCGGCCCCTCATCGGTCCAGGATTCGGGCCTCCACGTTTGGAGGGTGGGTAGGCACCTGTGGCTTCATCGAAGAGGGAACGCTCCTTCATCGGATAGAGTTTTCCATCAGAACCATTCGGCCAACGCCCAAAGGAAACCCCGTTGGCCGATGGCCCGAACTCAACATGATTCACGAAAGCAAGTAAATTGCCCGCACCATCAGCCTCGATGAGCCAGACATCTCCACCGCGGGCACCGCTGAGGGCGAATTCATCGGATCCACGAGGTCCGGCGTTGGGATTCCAAAGGCCATTGGGATTGAAGTCTGTTTCGTCAAAAACAAGATATCCTCCAGCCAGGATGACAGTACCATCGGGAATACGGAAACCCTGCAGACTTGAAGCGGATTCGGTAAGACGCCAACCACTCAAGTCGATGGGTTGAGAACTTGGGTTGTGCAGTTCGATGGCATCAAGAAGAGGAGGATCCGTGTGAGCAAGAATCTCGCTGATTAGGACTATCGGGACTCCGGTATTAGTTACTTCGGCGGCTCCGGGATTGCCGTGGAAGCCCGTAGAGGACTTCCAATTGTCGCCGTCGGCAAGATAAACGTTGCGTTCGGCGAGAGTCATGCCGGCAAGGGCGTTAGGATCCGGCAGGATGAGCGAACTACCCCGTCCGTCGGAGCGCCCTGGCCATTTCCCTCCATCGTCGTACTTAAAGGTGAGGATGCCTACCCCCTTGACGTCGGTCAGGGCGATCATTTCTCCTGCATTGTTCAGCTTGCCGTCCTGCCATTGACCGGCTACCACGACCCCAGAAACGTAATATGGAGAGGCAGGATCGAGATATCGAGCATTGAAATCAGCTAGATCTTGGACGACAACGGCGCTCTCGCCTGGAGCGAGGGTAAGAGAGCCGAAGGTGAAATCGGAGAAGGCTCCGCCCAAAGTGACTCCCGTGAGATCGATGCGGAACGGTCCTACATTACGAACCTCGACATACTCGGAACCTCCCGCTCCGGCAGGATTGTACATGATTTCTGAAATTAATAGATTGTCGGCCGAGGCGGGTACGACGTCCACCTGGAAGGTGGCTTCGTGGAGGGCGCTCCATTCGCCTGAAGTGGTGCGGGCACGGGCCTTCACGGTCGTGAGGTAATCGGGTAGGGCGATTTCCGTTCCGCCCACAATCCTGCTTGCCTCAAGCCTGGGTACGACAAGCATGTCGGAACTACTGGTAGATACGTTTAGTCCGTGGATGGCCAGAACGTTAGCCCCTTCGCGAAGGTGGGCGAGATGTGGCGTCAGATCGAAAGAGATGTATTGCTGGGCAGCGGAATCACTGTGACTGGAAGTGGCTTTCCCATTCCATGTAGGGTTTGCGGGAGCATTTGCAGAAGCCACCTTTGTACCGTTGAGGTAGGCAACGAACCCATCGTCATACTTAATCTTGAGCGTAAGATTCGTGAACTCCGTGGAGTTGGTAGCGGTGAAGGGTATGCGACAGTACACGCTCGTATTCTTGTTCCTCATGGAGGACAAAACATCAATGCCGAAGAGAGAACGGTAGGTAGTTGCAGTATCGTAACCCACGCCCGACGGCCCCGATTGCCATAAGGAATCGTCGAAACCAGATTGTGTCCAGGCGGAAGCCAGCGAACCATCCGTCGGAACGAAGGCCTTGGCAGAAGCACCGGCATCAAGCAAGAGAGTGTTCTGCATTCCACTGGATTGCGCCACTTGGGCCACAGGCGAAATGGTTCCGCCAACGAGGCGGGGGTCAGATCCGTCGAGAGTGTAGTGGATGGTGACTGGAGTCACATTGGGATCAGTCATACTGAGGCGGAAGGAGGAGCCTACTTGTCCGCCGTGTTGACTGAAACCCGGCGGATCGATGCTCGGATACCAAAAGGGAGAACTTTCGTTGATGCGTGTCGTACGTAACTGATTCAGGACGACGGCGTTACGGCCCGACATCCAGTTCGTGACCATGTTCACATTGTTCACCCAGTCATTGCGGTTCTTGGGCACACCAGATTTGGTATCTCCCCAACGGGCGGATTCAGCGATGATGGCCTTGTCGATTTGGTGTGAGCGAAAGGTAATCCGGGCCTTGGCGTTTTCTTCCGTCAAGACGCCATCGTTGTAGTTTCTCAGGTAAAAACGGTCCGCAAAACGGATGACGTATTCCTTATTGGAGGTAAGTTGTTCGTGAAGAAAGTGAGCGGTGAAATACTTCTTTTCGTCCCTATCTTGATGGTCGCTGGCGAGTGGCTTGACCATGTTATTCATACCACGGCCGAGGGAATGCTCCATGTCGTGGGCAGGGAACTTCCAGCCATCGGGGTTCACCCTGTTGTATAGGGCATAGTAGTTGTTCACCCGGGGAGTGGTGTAGCGGGAGGCGGGACCGTCTTTGTCACCGTTGTAGTAGACGACAAGCATGTAGTCGATGAGGTTGTCGACGTCCAGAAGGCGCTCAAAGTCAGGATTGCGGGTCTTGCCATCGGTATCGAGACCTTGAGCTTGGAAGTAGACGTCGTTGTCCGTCCATCCATCGATGGTTCGCTGCCAAAGGCGGTCGTAGGCCTGAATATTCCCGCTCGTGGCGTTGATTTGTCTGGAACTGTTTTGGTGAACAGTATCATAGTCACTCTTGTCGCCACCGTGATAGGATTCCCCAAGTGTTCCGCTCACGCGCTCTTGTGTCATATAGATACCCCAATAAACTCCGTTAAGGTAAAGATGGTAGTAACGACTACGGGTGTAAGGCTGTCCCATTGCAGATTGGGTGTCGCGACTCCAGACTTCGCGAACCATGGTATTGTTCGCTGGACCACCAAAGGCCCAAGAATAGTTCTGCGAGGTCCGAAGATCAAATTTGTCGAACTCCTCCACACCCTCGTCTTCGAACATGGGATAATGCAGATTGCCTTGTCCATATTCGCTACGAAAAAAGACCCGAAAGGAATGCTTTGGATTATTCGCGCTTCGACTGTATCCGCCTCTGATTCGAAGTCCCGCACCGACTTGAAATCCTTTACTTCCGTCTGGGTGAATTAGCTCCAGAGACATTGGCCTTTCCCATAATCGACCATCATTTCTTGCATTCACGTAGATTCCATTCGCTTGCCCAAACAAATGATCCAAATCTGTTGCAATAGATAGCGTGGGAATGGCAAGGAGAGCTTCTTTAACTTCAACGGGAGTGTTAAAGCCATCAACAATATCCGGATCCATACCGTAGACCATTTTCTGGTTGTTGACTGTGCCGGTGGTAGGCCATCCCATCGGCGTAAAGCCGTCGGCGGACTGGCGTATCACGTCTTCGGGAAAGAAATAACTATGAGTGTCCACATCAGTCGAAACATAGTCCGACTTGGTCGCGATGGCCCGGATTATAGTAGTTGAAGCTATGGTGATCGGTCCCGTGTAGATGGTCCCGTGCGTAGTAGATGGAACAGAACCGTCAGTGGTATAGCGAATAGTTGCTCCCGGAGTCGAAGTGGTGACGGCGAGTGTAAATGGAGTCTCGAAGAAACCTCGATCCACGCTGAATTTCGTGTCTGCAACAAAACCTGGAAAACTTTCGCTGTTTGCCTTGCCTGGCGTAGCTGACTGAAGGTAGTTGGCCGAAGATTCGGTCTTGTTTTCGAACAAGTCCAGAACTTGCTGGTCGGTCAAAGCGAAGTCTAAAAGGCGAACCTCGTCCAACCAGCCTCTAAAGAACTTGTTGCCACCACGGTTAACGCCAAAACGATAGTGTTGGAAGACATTGTCTGAATTGGCAACCGAAACGATATAGGCACCGTTCATGTAAAGTTTCCGCGAGGAACCATCGCAGACGACGGCGAGGTGTGACCAATCCACGGAAGCAGAACCGAAGACGCCACTCCCACCATCCCCGAAAAGCTTATAGCGACCACCTCCATCGAAACCTACTTGAAAGTCCTGTCCCGTGGAACCGCTATTGAAGAAGGAGACATTATTGGCTTGAGTCACACCATCGGGCTTTACCCAAAAGGAAAGAGTGTAGGTGGGATGCGTAATAGGCGAGGGAAGACTGTGCGTGACCATGTCGTCCGTACCATCGAAACGGAGGGCGTTACCGAATCTACCTTGCTCCCACGA
>CAZXKR010000168.1:0-4213 GCA_964641305.1 uncultured Puniceicoccaceae bacterium
GTCGAAAGGCTGGGACGGCGAAAGGAAGAACTTTATCGTGAATTGGTCAAGTCCAACGGACTACGAGCACTACCCGGAATCCGTGAACTACTCGTTGAGCTTAAGGCGGTCGAAATTCCCTGCGTTGTGGGTACATCCACGGAACGGGAAAATCTTCTGCTTTCGTTCGAGCTATTGAGCTTGGGAAGTTTTTTTCAAGGAGCGGTATGCTCGGAAGATGTTTCGCGAGGCAAACCCGACCCGGAGGTCTTTCTTAAGGCCGCCGCGCTTATGAATCTCCCTCCGGAAAGATGCGTGGTTTTGGAGGACAGCGCCCATGGTATCGAAGCGGCTCGAAGCGGAAACATGAAGGCTCTTGGTCTTGCCACAACTCGAGAGGCCGAAAAATTGGATGTTGCCGGCGCTCACTTCGTGATCCCCGATCCAACCGCCGCGAACCTCGACTTGCTCACATCACTCTTCCAAGGTTAATATCAATCGACATGAAAAAGCTAGCTCTTCATTGGAAAATCCTCATAGCACTCGTATTGGCCTTTGCGCTAGGGATTACCGCCAACTACTTGACCGAAGGGATTGAAAGCAAACCGGCATGGTTTGATAATCTCGAGTACGGAACACGTTTTCTGGGAACGCTCTTTCTGAACGCGCTGAAAATGGTCGTGGTACCCCTTGTCACCACATCCATCATCTGCGGCATCATAAACGTGGGAGGTGAGAAAGACTTTGGCAGGCTGGGAAGAAAAACTCTCGCTTTTTACGCCGCCTCCGGCTTCTTCGCGGTAGTCACAGGTCTGCTGTGCGTAAACTTGCTTCAACCCGGAGAAGTGGATCCCGATCTTCGAGCAACCATGCTTGCTCAAGAATCGGCAGCTCATCAGGAAAAAATCGCCGGAGCTTTGGAAAACGCAAGCGGCGGCTTTCGGAGCGTTCTAGAAATTTTCCAGAGAATGATTCCTTCCAATCTTTTCGTAGCTGCTGCGGAAGGCCAACTGCTGGGTCTCATTTTTTTCAGCCTGCTGCTAGGTTTCTTTATCTCGAAGCTACCGGAGAATCATCGGATGAGTCAGACCCGTTTTTGGGAAAGCTTCAACGCCGCCATCCTCGCCATCACCAAATTCATTATCGGATTCGCCCCGTTAGGAGTCTTCGGGCTGGTGACTCCCACCTTAATGACTACGGGAACGGAGCTTTTCGGGGTTATGGGAAAATTCGCCGTCACCGTTTTGCTGGGATTGGCAATTCACGCTTTCGTAATCCTACCGCTTTTTCTCAAATTCGTGGCAAGAGAAAAGCCTTTGAAACATTTCCATGCGATGTCCCCTGCCCTTCTCACGGCATTTTCAACCGCGTCTTCCTCTGCGACCTTACCCTTAACTATGGAGTGCGTCCAAAAGCGCGCAGGCGTTTCGCGAAAGGTCACAAGCTTCACCCTCCCCCTCGGAGCTACCGTAAACATGGATGGAACTGCTCTTTTCGAATGCGTGGTCGTTGTGTTTCTGGCTCAACTGTTCGGGATCGAAATGGGATTGGTCACCCAATTTTCAGTTGTGCTTATGGCCTTGCTAACCTCAATCGGCGTAGCGGGAATTCCCTCGGCTAGCCTAGTGGCCATTATCGTGATCCTTAATGCCGTAGGTTTCCCCGAGGCAAGCATCGCCACCGGTATCGGCATCGTTTACGTTGTAGACCGGATTTTGGATATGACACGTACCGCCGTAAACGTATTCGGCGACAGTTGCGCGGCGGTGGTAATTGGTAAGTCCGAAGGGGAAACCGATTACTATCCTGAAACAAACACAAACTAAGACTTAAAGCCATGGACTTTAGCTTGGTCGCGGATTACAAGCCGAAAGGCGACCAACCCGAGGCAATTCGCAAGCTCGTCGATTCCGTCCGCTCGAACAACAGGCACCAGACTCTTCTAGGGGTAACGGGTTCGGGAAAAACCTTCACGATGGCCAATGTGATCGAGCAATTGCAACGGTCGGCTCTAATCATTTCTCACAACAAGACCTTGGCGGCGCAGCTCTACTCAGAATTCAAGGCATTTTTTCCTCACAATGCGGTTGAATACTTCGTTAGCTACTATGACTACTATCAACCCGAGGCATATGTCCCATCTACCGATAGTTACATAGAAAAGGACTCTTCCATTAACGAGGAAATTGAGCGTTTGAGACTTGCTGCCACAGGTTCACTGATTAGCCGAAGAGACGTCATTGTCGTCGCCAGCGTTTCTTGTATTTATGGTCTGGGCTCTCCCGACGATTTTCGAGCACTCTCCTTTGAGGTTTCAGTGGGAGAGGAATTCGGACGCGACAAGCTTCTGGAAAAACTGGTGGAGGGGCTCTACGCGAGAAACGACGTTGAACTCAAGGCAGGAAACTTCCGTGTCAGGGGAGACGTAATCGATGTTTTTCCCGCGTACTCCCAAAACCTGTTGAGAATAGAGTTCTGGGGAGATGAAGTGGAGAACATCCGAGAACTTGATCCTGTCTCCGGAGAAACTCTGAACAGGCTTGAAAGCTACCGCGTATATCCAGCCAACCAGTACGTAACAACCAAAGATAAAGTAGGCGTTGCCATTTCGGCTATTCGTAAAGAATTGGAGGAACGCGTAGCTTGGTTCGAGTCGGAGAACTTGTTGCTGGAAGCGCAACGGATACGCATGCGAACGGAATACGACTTGGAGATGCTGCAAGAAATCGGCTTTTGCAATGGAATCGAAAACTATTCACGGCATCTATCCGGTCGCAAACCGGGTCAACGACCTTGGTGCCTCATCGACTTCTTCCCCGACGACATGCTCCTTTTCCTAGACGAGAGTCACGTTACCCTACCGCAACTCGGCGGCATGGTGAAGGGCGATCTCTCGCGAAAGCAAAAACTTGTAGACTATGGTTTTCGTCTCCCCTCCGCGCTGGATAATCGTCCCCTGAAAACCGAGGAGTTTGCCGAGGTCACGGGTCAAACCATCTATGCTTCCGCAACGCCCGCAAAATTCGAACTTGAGCATTCCACCTTGGTTGCGGAGCAACTTATAAGACCCACCGGACTGCTCGACCCAACAATGGAAGTTCGACCCATTGAAGGACAAGTGGAAGACTGCATTAGTGAAATCAAACAAGTTGTTGAAACCGGCGATCGAGCACTCGTCACCACGCTCACCAAGCGGATGTCGGAAGACCTTGCAGAATACCTTTCCGACCGGGAAATACGAGTAGAGTACCTTCACTCCGACATCGATGCCATTGAAAGAGTGGAAATTCTCCGCAACCTCAGGGCAGGCGAGTTCGACGTCCTAGTGGGAGTCAATCTATTGAGGGAGGGTCTTGATTTGCCCGAAGTGGCATTAGTTGTAGTGCTTGACGCCGACAAGGAAGGTTTTCTAAGAAGCGAAACCAGTCTCACCCAAACGGCGGGTCGCGCAGCGCGGCACGAAAAAGGAAGAGTGGTCTTTTACGCCGACGTCATCACCAACTCCCTCGGGCGAACCTTGGAGGTCTCCCAGTACCGCCGGGATAGGCAAATGGCCTATAATGCGGAACATGGGATTACCCCAAAAGGTATAAGACGCCCAGTACAAACAAGTCTTCGAGAGAAGAAGGGGGAGGAAAACTTATTGGCCGTTTCGGAACCTGTCTCGAAAAACGAAGCAAAAGAACTCATAAAGGAGCTGGAAAAGGAAATGTTGGAGGCAGTGAAGCGACTGGAGTTCGAGAAGGCCGCGCTCCTGAGAGACCAAATCGAATTCCTTCGTGGCGGAGCCGAAACACTTCGAAAAGCTCAAGCAGGGGGCTACCAACGCCGAAAACAATTCAAATACGGGAAAAAAAAGAAGTATGGCGGCAAAGGGAAATAGGCATCCTGTTTGGCTGGTGCCCCTCCCCTTTCTCTTGCTTGCAGGGCAATGCTTGGGTGACCTTACCTCCGAAAGGCGATTGCTCTTTAAATTCGATAAAATTGATGTCCGTGGAGAAGTGGACGTATTTCTGCACCAAGGTAGAAGACTCAGGGAAGCCACAGTCTACGCAGACAAGGAAATCATTGAACAAGTCTGGACTCGGGTAGAGAATAAGACGCTTATCATCGATGCCAACAACAGTGTGCAGTTCGGTCGTCGACTTCCCTTTCTGCGAATCAACGCACAACGTGTCTTTCCTGTAGAGGTAATCGTATCCATTCAGGATCTGAAGGAAATTGCCATTACCGG
>CAZXKR010000169.1:0-4193 GCA_964641305.1 uncultured Puniceicoccaceae bacterium
TTAAATCAAGATGTCGAGTCAGTTGTTCATTGGCATCATGAACCTGAAGTCGAAAAAAGAATAGGGATAGGCACCCAAGACCTGCACCGCCTCATAGATGTCGTGTCACTTGGCAACTGGACTGCTCACGCTATGCATTTTGGTTTCAGTGGTCATCGCTCACATGGAAAAGTTTCTGAAGTACTTGTCGAGAGAATGGGGCTTAAAGAAGATGACCTATCGGATATCAAAACAAGGACTCGCGAATCATTTAAGGAATTCCGAGCCTTCCTTGCAGTACTCAAAAGAATATCCAACAGCACTTAGCACCCAACAACAATAGCCTTGCCAACCTGAGGCTTCCCAGCTTGTTTAAGCAGCCCTTTCGGGTTTTGCTCATGTTTCTTTAAGGTTTTTATCTCGTTACACAAAATTCATCATATTATTCCATGGCTACAAAAATTGGTATTAACGGGTTCGGCCGTATCGGTCGTCTTGTCTTTCGCGCTCTAGTTGATCAAGGTCTACTCGGAAACGAGTTTGAGGTCGTTGCTATAAATGATCTAGTTCCCTCCGATAATCTTGCCTATCTCCTGAAGTACGACTCTACGCAAGGGCGCTTCAACGGAACGGTTGAAGCACCAACTGATGACTCCCTTGTCGTAAACGGGCACACAATTAAATGTCTCGCAGTTCGCGAAGGTCCAACCGCTCTCCCTTGGGGCGACTTGGGAGTTGATGTGGTAATCGAGTCAACTGGGCTCTTTGTCGAAAAAAGTAAAGCCGAAGGGCACATTGAGGCCGGGGCGAAGAAAGTAATTATTTCGGCTCCCGCCAAAGGAGATGTCCGAACCGTGGTATTAGGGGTGAACGATGAGGACCTGTCCGCCGACGATCATGTGGTGTCCAACGCATCCTGTACAACCAACTGCCTAGCCCCAATTGTAAAAGTAGTGCTTGAGAATTTTGGTATTGTCGAAGGGCTGATGACGACAGTTCACAGCTATACTGCGACACAGAAGCCAGTTGACGGACCATCAATCAAGGACTGGAAAGGTGGGCGCGGGGCAGCAATAAATATCATTCCTTCAACTACAGGCGCTGCCAAGGCCGTTGGTCTTGTATTACCTGCCGTACAAGGGAAACTAAGTGGTATGGCTTTCCGAGTGCCGACTCCGACAGTTTCTGCTGTTGACTTGACCGTTAAAACGGAAAAACCAACAACCTACGAAGAGATTTGCTCCAAGATGAAGGAGGCATCCGAGGGTTCGCTGAAAGGTATTTTGGAATACACGGCCGATGAGGTCGTCTCCGCAGACTTCATTCACTGCCCCGCATCTTCCATTTTTGATGCTGGATCAGGCATGGGACTGAACGACACCTTTTTTAAGCTTGTTTCTTGGTACGACAATGAGTGGGGTTACAGCAACCGTTGCGTTGACCTGCTCAAGCAGGTTTCAGCTTTCCTCTGATTTCATTCGATAATTTGCAGGAGGCGCGACAGTCCAACAGGTGTCGCGCCTTTTCGCTTTTAGACTAAAAGGAAAGATTTTATGCCGAAGGTAAAGACAATCGACGATGTAGAGTGGAAAGGGAAACGAGTTTTTGTCCGCGTTGACTTCAACGTACCCTTGGACAGTGACTGCAATGTCACTGACGACACTCGAATCAGGGCTGCCGTCCCAACCATTCGCAAACTCTCCGAAGACGGTGCTAAAGTCATTCTCGCTAGTCATCTGGGGCGACCCAAAGGTGAACGCGTTCCAGAACTAAGTCTCGCCCCAGTGGCTCCAATCCTTGCGGCGAAACTTGGATTGCCCGTTTTGTTTTTAGAAGATTCCATAGGAGAATCAGTCGAGGCGGCGTCCAATAGCCTAGAGAATGGTCAAGTGGCTCTATTGGAAAACCTTCGTTATCATTCGGGGGAGACCCAAAATGATCCCGTCTTCGCAGCCAAGCTAGCTAAGTTGGCTGATTACTATGTGAATGATGCCTTTGGAACTGCTCACCGAGCGCACGCCTCGACTTTCGGCGTTGCTCAGTTGCTGCCGACAAAGGTATCCGGTTATTTAATCGAAAAGGAGCTGGAGTTTCTCGGAGAAAAAACCGCTAACGCCAACCGCCCTTTTGTCGTTATTTTAGGCGGGGCAAAGGTAAGCGACAAAATAAGCGTGATTGACTCTCTTCTGGAGAAAGCCGACGTACTTATAATCGGTGGAGCCATGGCATACACGTTTGCACTGGCCAAAGGCAAAACCGTTGGCGACAGCTTGAGTGAACCCGACAAGATCGAAGTAGCCAAGGCCGCTCTAGAAAAAGCGGAAGAAAAGGGCGTCAAATTCTTACTTCCCCTTGACACTTTGATCACCAACTCTCTCGATTTCAAAGCGAAGGCACTCGGCGAAACTCAAGTTGTCGAAGGTGACATACCAGACGGCTGGGAAGGAGTGGACATCGGTCCTAAGACTACAGCGCAATACGCAGAAGAAGTATCTCGAGCTGGCACTGTATTGTGGAACGGACCTATGGGAGTTTTCGAAATCGAAGATTCCTCCAAAGGTACTTTTGCCGTAGCTAAAGCGGTTGCTGAGAGTGATTCTATTTCTATTATTGGTGGTGGCGATTCGGTTACAGCCATCAACAATAGTGGTTACGCTGATCAGGTCTCATTCATGAGTACCGGTGGCGGAGCCTCACTTGAATTCCTTGAAGGCAGAGACCTTCCAGGCGTATCGGCTCTCGAGCAGAAATGAACAAGTTCTACTAGAATCCCACCAACATCCTAAATTAAAATGTCCAGAAAGTATCTTATCGCCGGAAATTGGAAAATGAACAAGACGGCTTCTGAATCTGCCGCTCTTGTTCAGCAGATTCACGCTAGTGTGGGCTCCCAAAGCACTGTACAGGTAGCGGTTTTCCCACCTTTCACCTCAATATGCAAGGTCTCGGAGGAACTAGAGGGGTCTCAGGTAGCTCTGGGTGCTCAGAATGTGCACGAGCAAGCATCAGGCGCTTATACAGGTGAAGTTTCTGCCGAAATGCTTAGAGATCTTTATGTCACTTATGTAATCTTAGGTCATAGCGAACGACGTCAGTATTTCGCTGAAACAAATAATTCGGTAAACAAAAAGATTTTGTCGACTGTTGCGGGCAACTTAAAACCGATCTACTGCATTGGAGAAACACTAGAGCAAAGAGAAAGAAATGAAACTTTGGATGTTGTCCGAACTCAAATTCGAGAAGGTCTAAGCAACTTCTCCGATTCGGAAGTGGACAACCTCGTGATTGCGTATGAGCCGGTTTGGGCAATCGGAACAGGCAAGACAGCCACAGACGAAATGGCCCAAGAAGTTCATTCTTTCATTCGAGGAATCCTTTCGGAGCTTTTTGGCGAAAACGCGGCTAGTACTATCCGGATTCTTTACGGCGGTTCAATGAATGCGGGGAATGCAGCAGGATTATTAGCTCAACCTGATGTGGACGGAGGTTTGATTGGAGGAGCTTCCCTTACGCCAAAGTCCTTCTGCGAAATCGTACAAGCTGCCTTGGACTTGGAAGGTTAAGCATGATCTCCCTTGAGGGGTGACACTCATCAGGACTTAATTATTCTACTGCCTAACCATGCTATATTGCCTCAACACAAGCACGATAAAGCCTCAGTCATTGATCGACAAAATCTTGCTCGCAGGCAAAGCGGGATATGATGGCATTGAGCTCTGGCTGAACGATGTCTTCGAGCATGTAGCTCGCGGGGGAGAGGTTTCCGATGTGGAGAAAGCTATCTCGGATAACGGCCTCATTGTTCCTTCCGTTATTGCAATGCGGCAATGGGGGGACTTCCAAGGTTGGGAGCATCAACTGGTAATGGACGAAGCCAGGCGTCGATTTGCACTTGGCGCGAGACTTGGAGCTCCCTTCATCGTCGCCACTCCCCCAATGGAGTCGACCGAGACCGAACATCTCCCTGAGCGATATTGCGAATTACTGGAAATTGGTCGAGAGGAAGGCATTAGACCTACATTTGAATACATCAGTTTTTTCCAATCGGTGTACTCCCTTGGCAAAGCATGGGAAATCGTTGAGCAAACGGATGATCGTGATGCAACTCTTATTCTGGATGCCTTTCACAACTGGAACAGTGAATCCACACTCGACGAATTAAGGGCTATCCCACTCGACCGAATAAGTCATTATCACATAGACGACGCTCATCC
>CAZXKR010000170.1:0-2301 GCA_964641305.1 uncultured Puniceicoccaceae bacterium
GTCCACGTCGTTGTCCCAGTTGGAGGGATTGGTGCCGCCGTCGTTTGCTCCCCAGTAAACTTTTACGTTTGCCGCACGGTTTACGTTCATGGGTGCTTGAGACTTGAAAGCATGGGCTCCCGGCAGACGATTCTGAGCTCCCCACTTGTGCGCAAGGTAAGCTTCGATTCTGATCATGTCTTCATCCGAGAGCGACTCGGTGTAGATGAGCAATTCTGCCAATTCGCCATTCCAGTAGCGGTTTGCAATATTCCTGTCGTTGGTGAAATTGCTTGCTTGGACGGGACCGTTCGGTCTTACCGCGACTACACTGACTTCGCCCGTGGAGAAGTCAGTGATGAGACCATCTCGTTGGTTGCCGTTAACACGCAGAGTTCCGTTGTACAGGTCGGGATGGGCATTTGCGATTGACCAGACGCGACCGTTGGCGGAATGAAAGTCAAAAGTGGCAAGGTCACCCAACAGGAAGGCATCGTTGTTGACAGTCCGGTTCAATGCCAAGAACACGGTTCGTATGTCGCTCATCGTGGGGAAGGAAACGAAATCATCGGTACCATCGAATCGAATGGCTCCAAGCCCGTTGATAATGCCGGGAAGGTAAGTCGGTTGATTGCCCATCGTCGGTTGGGTGGCGTTGTTTTCTCTGCCGGACTTGTCTGCCCAATTGTCGATTCTCGTTCCAGGCAAAATGGCGTCATCCAAGTCGTCTCCGTCTACGTCGGAGGCATCCAGCCAGAGTTTTAGTCCTCCGAATGCCAAAGGCGTAAATGGACCAAGCACGATACCTGTACCCGGATCGGCGAGGCGACCGTTGAGGCTGGCGGAATCATTGTCGACGTTGCTCGGGGGACGGTTGACTACTGTTGGCACAGTCGTCTTTGGGGATGTGAATTTATGGGTGGAACCGGAGGTGACGGTGGTTCCGAAACTAGGTTTGGAATCTTTCCACGGGTGGTTGGAGGGAAGAGGCGTACCCCACTTGTGAGCCAGATAGCCTTCGATTTTCAAGCGATTTTCATCGCTTAGAAGACCGTGGAACATGATGAATTCTGCCACTTGTCCCTTGGATGATTCATGCGTGGCACCGTTGGTCATGGCACCAAACGATAACCTTTGCGGCATGAACCAATTGTTGTTGGAGTTCGTTTTTGCCCCATTTGTGTAGGATCCTTCGATCGCATCAGTCCAAACTGTCGTCGATGGGTCGGCGGCGATGTTCCTGCCTTCTTGTAGGGCTTCAAACAAGTGAAAGTTGGTGTCTGCAGTGGTACCTTGGTCGATCCAACCATCGAAATAGAATCGGCTGACGCGATTGCCGTGATGTCCGAAAAGCCAGTTCCCTCCATTGGAAGTGATCACGCGGTTACTCTGTCCTCCCGAGTATCGAGAAATTCCAAATGCCGTGTACCCACCCGCCCTCCAGTTTGCCGCGTTGTTCGCGCGAAAGTCGTAGGAGGTGTACATGCGGTCGTTGCCATCGTAATCGATCACCGGCTTGTTGTTCAAGATGGAGAGCGCCACCGTGGGGTCGCCATCGACGTTCGTCATGTGCCGAGCGTATGAGGATTTATCGAGCCATCCTGAGATTGTGGCGCCGGCAGAAAGTCCATCGGGAACGTCGTCTGCATCAATGTCGTTTGCATCCAGCCAAATGCCGGGATCACCGGGAAGGTCACTTAGCAGGGGCTGAGTTCGAACGAAGGAGGTGACTCCGGTCCAGACTTCGCCCGTTGAATTTCTAGCCATCAAACGCAGGTAGTAGGTCATTCCCGGGGTCAAGTCACCGAAGTTCGCCGTGTAAACGCCAAGACCTTTGGCGCCTTCTTCCAAGCGGCGAGCCCATCCATAAAGGTCTTTTCCTTGATCCAGGACGTCGGTAACGAGGAATACCTCGGGATCTTCTCCGCCCGGGGCGATGATTTCGTATTCTATTGCAGTGGACGTGGAGGTGGTTGTAGTCACGCTGCGAATCGCGATTTGCGGAGGTATTGCATTGACGGTGAAGGTATGCTTTTCAGACGGGTTCTGGCCGTTTGCATAGATTGCGGTGACGGTTGCCTCGAATATTCCGGAGCGAGATGGTGTTCCCGAAATTACTCCATCCGTGGAATTCAGGATAAGACCACCGGGAAGACCCGTAGCCGTGAAGGCTAGAGGCAGAGTGGTGACGTTTACGTCGTGGCTGAATGGTTGATCGGCATCCGTGGTGAAGATCAATTCCGTCGTAATGGCATTTGGACCAATCACGGATTCGTAGGTCGGAAAAGACGGGATGGCTTTCTGGTTGTCGTAAGATGCTTT
>CAZXKR010000170.1:2401-4168 GCA_964641305.1 uncultured Puniceicoccaceae bacterium
GATCCTGAAGTGGCATGACGAAGTGTCGGTTCAGCCACCCCCCCGAGAGTTAGACTTTCCTGAGAACCATGGGAGAAAACCGTCAAGCCGCTTACGTCGGTTGAAATAGATCCGTCTAAGGGAACATTGAACCATCCGTCCTGAGTGGGGTCCGTGGGATCGATTATCGCCCAATCGACGGTAGGGGTTTTTATCCATGGTCTGATTCTCGAACCACCTCCCCATTCGCCATGCGCGATGGCAATCTTATAGGATTGTCCGGCTATCAATGGAATCAAGCCCGAGGTGAAATTGTTGATCCCGCCCATCATCTCGTTTCCTGAGTCGCCGGCGGTTTCGAAGGTCAAGTCCTGATCCAGGTCCAGCCAGATAGTGGCGCGGTCGTCTTTGTTTGTGCATCGGAATTGAAAGTCACCTGTCTCGGGCGCTTTGAACATTCCGACGAACAAGCTCATGTAATTATCGACGTTCGTTATGCCAATTCCGGCGGCTATGAATGCGGCGTCTCCATTAATATAAAAACCTTGGCCGGGTCCCTTGCTCATTATGCGGGATCCCGTAGGAGTCAAAGCCAACAGGCTTTCTATGTTGTTGAAGTAGGAATCATTCGGAACCATTTGGAATCCACGTCCATGAAGAACGTTCGGGAGTTCGGGTGGCAGTGGATCTTCCAAGCGCAGCCAAGTGGAGAAACTGTAGTCGCCCTCTTGCAGGTTGTCCACAGTCGACGTAGAAGGAATCGACAAGAAAGTATCAGGGCCTCCTCCAATGGTACGACCCGTACCGATTAAACCGGATGGTCGATCGATGCCGTCGTTATCATCGGCATGGTTTCGATAAGGCGAAGAATCGGTCAACACGCCTGCCGTGTCCATTGCGTGGAGATGCCAGACGCCTCGGTAACCTGCAGACCAAGTGGAACCGTCGTAGGCATACGTAGGAGCTTGCGCGGCATGACCGGCATGTCCCCAGTGAGCAGTGACGTTCAAGTCTTGGGTAAGCTCTTTTATCCTGACCCAAGCTAGGAGTTCTCCCGTAGCTTCGTTCCATTCGTCGATTTCATAGGCAAGTTCATTTGCCTTGTCGTCGTAGAAACGAAGGTCGTTGCCCATGGGAGACTGGAAAGAGCGAAGACTGAAGTTGGATACGTTGTTCGTCAACCTTACGAGAACGGGGAAATCCTTCAAAGTTTCGTTACCATCGTAACTCTCGAAGGTCATAGTTACCTTGTGGGAGAACTCATTGACGTTGACCACCACTAGGTTGACAACTCCTTGGTCGGAACCTTTGGCATTGCTGGCAGTCACGGTGACGTTTGTGGAACCGCCTTGAACGGGTACGCCGCTGATCTCGCCAGTAGCTACGTTTAGGCTGAGACCCGCAGGTAAACCGACTGCCGCGAACTGGTTTGCGCTTGGGAAAGTTTGGAGGAAGTGGGAAACCGTGCGGTTGGCGTCGTTGGCAAACCCTCGAATAACTTGGTTGGGGATCAGGATCGGCGGACCCTGCACGTCGGCAATCGCCACGAAGTTGGCTCCGGGGATTTGGCTCAGGTAGGATGCCTTGAGGGAGGCTGCAGACTCCTGTTTGAGGGAGATTCTTACCTCATCAATCCAACCATCCCAATAACTTCCACCTGTTCGAGCGGAACCTAGACGGAAATTCTCAACGGGACCGCCAAAAGGACGAGTTTTGGCAAAGCCCGACATCCACTCTTCTCCGTTTTTGTAAATATACATGGATCCGCTGTCCCGATTCTTTTGAAAG
>CAZXKR010000171.1:0-4149 GCA_964641305.1 uncultured Puniceicoccaceae bacterium
CCGAGGGCGGTACCCCAAAAGAATATGGCAACGATGACGACGACGGGGTGAAGTCCGGTTTGGCGTCCCATGATGCGTGGCGTGAGCAAATAGCTCTCGATAAGCTGAACGACTCCAAAGGTGACGCCGCACCCGAGGAGGATACCCCACTCTCCGGTTTCGGCGATGCCGGCGGGCTGGAGGTAGGCAACAAGGATAGCGCTGGCGATGCCAATGATGGACCCGAGGTAAGGCACCACGTTGAGGAGCCCGAAGAGGAGACCGAGGGCGAGCCCGAAATTGAGCCCGCTAATCTGAAAACCGATGGCGTAGCCCACACCCATCAGGAGACCGATGAGGAGTTGACCGCGGAAAAAGGCCACGAGGATGCCGACGAACTCTCGGATGAGAAATACGACGTCCTCCCGAACGCGGGGAGAGAGGAAGCCGAGCTCCTGCTCGAAGTCTTCCAGCAAATCGCGCTTGGAGCCGAGGAAGTAGAACATGTAGATGGGGATGACGGCCAGGTAGGTGAGCTGGGTGAAGAAGCCGAGTAGACTCGACCATGCGGACTTGAGAACCTTGGCCGACTGTTCCGCGATCTGTTCGCCTTGCTGGCCGAAGGTTTCCATGTTGCGGTTGCGGATTTCCTCCGCCTTCTTGGCGAGGTAGGCGTTGCGCTCGTCCGTTTCGTCTATGAGGAGGTAGGCCGCCCGTTCGTCCTCGTCGAGGGCAAGGAATACCTTGTGGTCGGCCGGAGCGAGCTCGTTGAGGGCGGCGCTCTCTTCTTTGGTAAAGCGGGTAGCGGCTGAATCATCGACCCCAAACATTTCGCGCCAGTATTGCTTGAAGACCTCGGTCTGGCTTGAGACGGCTTCATAGGCATCCTCGGGCAACCATCCCTTCGCCTTTTTATCGATTTTGTCCGGCCAGTCGACAGCCGTTACGGCGAGTTCCCGGACTTGCTCGACCACCTTGGCTCCCACCAACCAGATAGTGGTGCCTGCCGTTCCCACGACCAAGAAATAGAGGAGCATGATGGAAAGAAAACGACCGAGTCGCAGCTTGCTGTCGAAAAAGGCGACCACGGGCCGCAACATAATGGCCAACATGCCCGCTACCGCGAGAGACCATATGACGCCGGAGAACTTGTCGAAGAACTGTTGCAGGACTACGATGGCGCCGATGAGAAGAAAGCCGAGCACCCAAACTCCCGCAAAACAAGAGACGTAACCGAGGAAACGCCTTTGTCGGAGGGAGAGAATGGATTCCGATTTATCCTTGCCCATGCGTCGATATGGTAACTTGTTTACTTGCCTTGTAGAGGTTCATCCGCGATGAAATATACAAAACCCATGTCGACCGTTTCTCGGGAAGTCAAACGAAAGGCGCAATCGACGACGCTTACAACACTCATGCGAACCTCCATCACTTTTCTCTTTTTTTCGTTAATTGCAGCTGCGGGATACTCGCAGGATGGCAAGAAAGCCGACAACCTGCCCGCCGACCCGTTGATTCGCGAAGCGGTGGAGGGCACCTTTCCCGCCATCGTGCGTATCGAGGTGGTGTCGGAGCAAGGTTCGTCCGGCCGCATGCTGAAGTCCCGGGCCACGGGTAGCGGCGTAATCGTATCCGAAAAGGGACACGTCGTGACAAACCACCACGTGGCGGGCAAGGCGACCCGCATCACCTGCCGCCTCCACGACGGCGAGGAGATAGCGGCCGACTTGATAGGAGCCGACGCCATGACCGACATCGCCGTGATTCGCCTTCGGACGTCCGAACGCACGAAGGACGCCAAACCCTTGGCCGTCGCCAAGTTCGGCGATTCGGACAAGGTGCAGGTGGGCGACGTATGCTTTGCCATGGGAAGCCCGGCGGGACTTTCCCAGTCGGTGACGAGAGGAATCATATCCAACGTCGCCATGATCTCTCCCCAACGAGGAAGCTTTCGCCTGGATGGCGAGAACGTGGGCCAGCTGGTACGCTGGCTGGGACACGATGCGGTAATCTTCCCGGGTAACAGCGGTGGTCCGCTGGTGAATGAAAAGGGAGAGATCGTAGGCATCAACGAGGTAGGCATCGGCAGCCTCGGCGGAGCGATTCCCGCCAATCTGGCCCGTGACGTATCCGACGAATTGATCAAGACCGGAACCGTGGCCAGAAGCTGGACGGGACTGGAGGTGCAACCGGTACTTAGCCCCGACGAAAAAGGCGTGCTCATCGCGGGTATCATCGCCGACTCTCCCGCGGAGAAGGCCGGCATGATGCCGGGAGACGTGCTGACCCACTTTGGCGGCAAGGCGGTGCAGGCCCGCATTCCCGAGGACCTTCCGTTGTTCAACCAGATCGCCCTATCCAATTCAGTTGGCAAAAAGGTAGCGCTCAAGGGACGTCGGGACGGGAAGCCGAAAAAGTGGACTCTTCTGACCGAGGCTCGTGAACCCGCCCACGCCAAGGAACGGGAGCTGAAGAGTTGGGGGATCACGGTGCGCGACTTCACCTTGCTTTCCTCGCTCGAAGCCAGGCGGGCCGACAAGAGCGGTGCTCAAGTGCACTCCGTGAGGCAAGGCGGCCCCGCAAACAACGCGAAGCCTTCCCTTCTACCCAGAGACGTAATCACGAAACTCGGCGACAAACCGGTGACAAGCATGGCCGACTTGATCCGCCTGACCAAGGAAATCACCAAGGGGAAAACGGAAGCAGTCCCTACCCTAGTGACGATCGAACGTGACCTGGCCCACTTGTTGACCGTGGTAAAGCTAGGCCCGGAGGCGGAAGAAAACCGTCCCGTGCAAGCTTGGAAGCCCTGGCTGGGGGTGTCCACTCAAGTGCTTACTCGAGATTTGGCCGATGCAATAGGATTGGAGCGAGGAGCACTAGGTGTGCGCGTAGTGCAAGTCTATCCCGATACCCCCGCTCGCAAGGGATTGATTGAGGCGGGCGACCTGTTGCTACGAATGGATGGTCAAATCATTCGAGCGAACCGAGTGGAGGACTCCGAGGTGTTCGGCAACATGATAAAGGAGTACAAGATCGGGGCAAAAGTTCTGTTTTCCTGTCTGCGAGACGGGGATCCACTGGACCTGAACGTAACCCTGGAAAGGCGCCCTACCCCGGCCAACGAACTGGATGACTTCGAAGACGAGACCTTCGAGTTCACGGTGCGGGAACTTTCCTTCGCCAACCGAGTGAACTACCGCTTGAAGGAAGAAGACAAGGGATTGCTAGTGGAAAACGTGGAATCCGCAGGATGGGCCGCCTTGGCAGGTCTCAGGCAGGGCGACGTTCTTTTGTCGATAGACGAAAAGAACATGGTTGAGATTGAGGACCTTGAAACGAAGATGGCCGAAATCGTGAAGAAGAAAGCCAAGCGTGTCGTATTTTTCGTAAAGAGAGGCATTCACACCTTGTTCATACGGCTGGAACCCGATTGGGACGAATAGTCGCGAGCCATTCTAGCCTGACCTCGACAACCTACAGCAATTTCTCATGAAACTAAGAACAATACGACTATTTGCCCTTCTCGCTTTCTCACTGGCAGCCTTTACGGCGCTCGCAAAAAAAGGGGCCGACCCAATCAAGACTTGGCGCGCCTTGCTTAAAGAACGTTCCGAATGCGTGACCTGGGTGTCCGCCACGGTAAAAGTGGAAATAAGTTCGGGGGGGAGAAGCTATCCTCCACAAGAACAGAAACTGGAAGCCTTGGGAACCGTGCTGTCAAAAGACGGTTTGGTCGCCCTATCGCTGACCAAAGTGGATCCGACCGCCTCGATCCTCTCTCGAGTGCGAGGAGGCGGTGCTTCCGTAAACGTGAACTACTCCGAAGTGAATATTCTGATGCAGGACGGAAGCGAAGTGCCCGCCAAGCTGTTACTGAAGGACTCCGACCTCGATCTGGCTTTTCTTCTCCCCTTGAAGGATGAAAAAAAGAAAGACGAAAACATAGTTTTTCAACCGGTGCCGTCATCGGGAAAAAAACCCAAGCCGCAACCCCTCGACGAGGTAGCGTCTCTCGGCAAACTGAGTCGCAACCTGTACCGCCAATCCACGCTCATGCGCGGCTGGGTGAATGCCGTGATCGAGAAACCCAGAGAGTATTACGTAATCGATCGCTTATCGCCGGGGACTCCGGTTTTCGATGCGTCCGGCAATTGGCTCGGGATCGGC
>CAZXKR010000172.1:0-4141 GCA_964641305.1 uncultured Puniceicoccaceae bacterium
AGGGTTGGGGCATGGACAAGCTATGGGCCCAAGCGTATTCGTCTTCCGACAATTACCCCATGACAGAACCGACTTCATGGACGGTTGGAGGCACGGCCGGATTGGACGCTGACAATCTTGACGAAGACAACGCCCCCATCAAGTACCTGCAAATATGGGGAGGTGACGGTGCTGCTCAGAACGTGACAGGTGGAACGGGTTCTCAAGTCGACGAAATGCGTTTGGGCGTATCGTGGGACGACACCTTGATATCTCCAACAACCGGCGTTCCGCAAAACTTTAGCCTCGTGCCCGGAAAGTTCGGAAAGTCCATTTCCCTTCCCGGCGACGCCTATGCATGGACCGACTCGGACAAAATATCCTTGGCCAAAGACATGACGCTCTCAGTTTGGACAAAGATTCACGATGACGACAACGGCATTATCGCTCGAAACGGACAATTCAGCCTGCAATACGAAGACAAGAACACCATCATAGCCTATGTCCGCCGAGGTGGAACTTGGACCGGCGCCAGAGCCCGTTCCATTTTGGGAAGATGGGCACACCACGCAATGACTTACGATGGGAACGAAGTGAAACTTTATCTCAACGGAATCGAAGCCGCTTCCACTCCCGCCACGGGCTTTCTGGAATGGGGCGACGGAGCGGATCACAAGTTATACCTTGGAAGCGGATCAGGCGCCGGCGCATGGATGGCCAAGGTGGAAATGGACGACTTCCGCATCTACAACAAGTCTTTGTCGGCTTCCGAAATTTCGGCTATCTATAATTTCGGAGCAGGCGATGCCGGAGTTTTGCCGAATTTCACGGGAACGTCTCCCGTCGGTTCCAATCCCTTCGCCATCAACGCCGGTTTCGTGAAGGGGGCGAACACCGTATCGGTATCGGGTTTTGATGCCCTCGACCTCAACACGAGTAATGCCAGCCTAACTACTTTCACGAACGCCGGATCAAACTCCTATGTGATTGATCTCAACGCTAGCTCGGATCCGGCAATGGTCAGAATCGCCGTTCCTGCAGACGCCGTGCACCTCAATGGAACCGGGAACCGCCCCGGAGCCGCCGAATTCCATTACCGAGTCGTCACTGCAGTAGAAGACGATCTTCTCGCATGGTACACCTTCGACGAGAGTAACGGAACTCTAGTAGGCGACTCGTCCGGTCGCAAGCGCCATGCCACCCTTTCCGCAGACGTTCCTCGCGTTCCGGGCAAATTCGGCAACGCCATCGACATCAACGGCCAACACGTCGACGTCCCCTTCTATGCCGACCAAGATGCGGCATCCACCACCGGCATGACCTTTTCCGCATGGATTAATCCTGACCAAGTCGACGGAGCTACAGCCGATGGTGAAAGAACTCTCTTCTGTACCGATAACGGTGGATGGGATTGGAGTTTCTTCATCCGCTATCGAATAATGAGTGTCTGGACCGGAGCAAACCGGCTTACCGCCGGGCACAGAGTTTATCTGCGCGAATGGGCACACGTCGCAGCCGCATTCGATCCCGTATCGGAAACTATTTCCATATACCATGATGGTGCGCGCTCCGTTGTTAACACTTTCAATTTCGACGGCTCGACAAGAAAAATTCGAATCGGACGGGATAACGGTTCTGTACGCGAATACGATGGTCGAATAGACGACGTTCGCATATTTGGCCGCCCACTCTCTCAAGAAGAAATTCGATCCATCTGGGGTGACGGTGGAGGCGACCTCGCTCCCGCACCACGCTTTTTGGTCGACAGTCCGACTGCAGCCGACGTCATCCCGGTCACCGTACTCTTCAACCAAACCGTTGGAGATTTCGACGTTTCCGACCTCAACGTAACCGGAGCAAACATCTCCAATTTCCAAGCCATCAACAATACCTTGGGCAAAGAATATTCCTTTGACCTGACTCCCTCTGTATTTCCATCCAACATAACCATTCAGTCACCCGCAGGATCGGCGACCAATTCCTATGGTCGCAAAAATGCTCTCACCAGTCACTCCGTCGATTACCGGGCTCACCGGGTTCGCGAGGCCGATCTTCTCGCGTGGTGGAAGTTCGACGAGACTTCCGGAAACGTTGCCGAGGATTCAGCCGGTGGGGACGACAATGGAACCATCACTTCCGCCACTTGGCAGCCTGACGGCAAGTTTGGCGGAGCCTTGGAACTAGGCACTGCGGCAAAGGCCATGAGCGTTGCAGGCCTTGCCAACGAATTGAAGACCGCTACGATATCCTTTTGGGCACGACCTCGTTCCGTAACGGAACAAGCTATCATCAACAACGACTTTTGGGCCGGCGACGTAAATTTACGAACTATTGGGCATCGCCTTGTCTTGTACTCATCCAACCTTGACCATCGAGGTCTGCCAGGCATTCCGACTGACGAGTTTTGGAGCGGTTCCGTATTGCAATCCGGCAAATGGAACCACGTTGCCTTGACCTATGATCTCGTAAACAAATCGGCTCGATTCTACTTCAACGGAATTTTTGACGCTGAAACTCCATTTGCAGGAACACACGCCCTCCATCTGGAACAACCATTCCGGGTAGGATCAAACGACGACAACTCGGGGCTGTGGTTTGACGGTGACCTCGACGACCTTCGAATATACGAGGCTGTACTCTCCGCTAACGAAGTGAGTGGACTTTACGGTAATGGATCCGGAGATCTGGACACTAGGGAAGTTTCCTTTGGCTCTCAACCATCACTTTCAGTTCCGATTCCCGTAACGGTGAAATTCCTTCAGGACGGTTCACCGGTAACCGTCTCGGGTTTCGACCTTAACGGCCTAAGCTTGACGGGAGGAACGGCTTCAAATTTCGTTCAGCAATCCCCGGGAGAATTTTCTATTGAAGTTACTCCCGACAACACAGCTTCAACCGGAACCGTCAGCATCTCTGTTTCTGCCGGGTCGGTTATTAATGCCAAAGGCGTCGCCTTCCCCGCGGGTTCTCACGTCGTTGAGTACCGATTGCCGTTCGTGCGTGAGGAATCCCTCATCGCTTGGTATAAATTTGACGATTCCGATGGAGTCACCGCCGCCAACCAAATTGCAGGAAGTCCATCCGGCAACCTCACCAATAACGCTGCATTCGACGATGCAGGAAAATTTGGGCGCGCTCTGTCATTGCCGGATCTGCAATTCAACGCTCGCATGGAAATCCCCGGCGGACTCGATCTGGAGGACGAGTGGACCCTCTCGATATGGTTCAAGGGGTTGGCCGGCAATACGAACACCCGGCGATTGTTTAGAGGTCCGCAGGATTCCCACGTCCTCATCAACAGCGGCGTCAACGACCTGGGCACCTTTATAATTGGAGCGGGTGGTTTTGTAGACTCAGGAACAGACCTCATCTCCGCCAATTTTGGCGACTGGCATCATCTCGGCGCAGTGGGAGGAGCAGGAAACACTATCTTCTACGTCGATGGGGTAAAGGCCGGCACGGCACCCGGGAAAAGCGATGATCATCTAACCTACGTCGGAAATTTCACCAACGCACGATTCGCCCAGTTCCTCGACGACCTTCGCGTTTATGGGGTGGCGCTATCGTCCTCTGACATGGCAATGCTTTATGGCTCGGGTTCAGGGGACGTCAATCGGACACCTTCGCTTCCTCAAAACCTTGCCCATACCTTAGAAAAAGGGAAATTAGCCAATTATCAGATTCCGGCTCAGGATGCCGCTTCCTTTTCCGCCACCGGACTACCGGCAGGTCTGAGCATTGACCCGACTTCAGGTATCATTTCGGGTACACCCCAGTCGACCGGCCTTGCCAACGTAGACGTAAACGCCTCGAATTTGTATGGTTCGAAAGTGGAAACCCTCGCTCTCCGCATAGTTGATTTCGATGCCTATTCCGCAAAGATGGAAATTCGTTTCCCGGGTGCTGCCTTAAGTGGAACCCCAAGCGATCTCCCCGGTCTTTCTCTTTGGCTAGACGCTCAAGAGATGCCCGAAGTCGAAGGCTCTCGAGTGACCTCTTGGCAGGACAGTTCCGGCAACGGAAACCACCTAGACAAAGTTCGAGGTTCACCAGTTCTCGGCACTTCAGACAGCCTGAACAGCAACCGAGTCGTTCGCTTCGACGGATACTCTCAACTTCATTCGTCGACCGATTTCGGACCCATGTTGTCGGAATACTCGAT
>CAZXKR010000173.1:0-1389 GCA_964641305.1 uncultured Puniceicoccaceae bacterium
ACCGACGACGACGGCAACTTCTACTACGCCAAGTCCGCTCGCCACGCAAGAACCGCCTTGGTCCCTCACCACGGAACTCTCATCAAGGTGACCAAGGACGGCGAAAAAACCGAAATCATCGCCAATGGGTTTCGGGCAGCCAACGGCGTCTGCATCAACCCCGACGGTTCCTTTTTCGTTACGGACCAAGAGGGCCATTGGACGCCGAAGAATCGGGTAAACTGGGTGACCAAGGGAGGTTTTTACGGAAACATGATGGGATACACCGACATAAAGGACACTAGCGATTCCGCAATGAATCAACCCTTGGCATGGCTTACCAATTCGTTCAACCGATCACCGGGAGAACTGGTCTGGACCAAGAGCAAAAAGTGGGGACCGCTCGAAGGGTCGCTACTGGACGTATCCTACGGCATGGGTCGAGTATTCGTCGTTCTCAACGAGAAGGTAAATGGTCAACTGCAAGGCGGCGAATACGCCCTTCCCATTCCCGACTTCCCCACCGGGGTGATGCGCGGACGCTTCCATCCCGACGACGGGCAACTCTATGTTTGCGGCATGTTCGCATGGGCAGGCAACAAGCGTGGGAACGGTGGGTTCTATAGGATTCGCCACACGGGGGCTCCCGCGTGTCTCCCCACTACCTTGGAGGCGTCCAAAGGAACCCTCCGAATGAAGTTCAGCGAAAAACTCGACAAAGTAACCGCCACCAGCCCGTCCAGTTACAAGCTCAAGACTTGGAGTATTAAAAGAACCGGAGGCTACGGTTCACGCCATTACGATGAAAAACCACTCAAAGTAGAAAGCGTAAAACTTCTTTCGGATGGTCGAACCGTGGAACTAAACGTACCCGACATCAAGCCCACTTGGTGTATGGAAATCAGTTACAACCTCAAGACAGGAAAAGGCGAGGCCATCTCAAACCGCATCCACAACACCATCCACAATCTTTCTGCAAACTGAGAAAACTCAAAAAAAAAGCTCTTGAGGTGGAAAACAAGAATACCCCCTGTCGCGAAAGAACCGAAAAACAAAGCTTCTTATATTCCTTCAGTGGTTTGACATTTTTGTGAAAAGGCACAAGATTTAAGGTATGAAATTAATTCCACCAAGTGTTGTATTTGGCATTCTACTCGCGTCCTTTAGTCAAGTCCTTGCAAACGATGACAAGGATAAGAAGGAAGCTACGCCCGAAGCAAGATTGCAGGCGGCAGAAGTTGAATTAACCAAGCATTCCCAAATAGCTCTCATCTACGTCAAAGGTCTCGTATGCCCATCGTGTGGAATCGGTGTGAGCAAAAATTTGAGTCGAATGCCAGGGGTGGACAAAAAGAGATTTAAAAGAGGCATAGAAATGGATACCAAAACACAACTGGTTAAAATTGCTTT